>CAZHIK010000046.1:0-20686 GCA_964532635.1 uncultured Enterobacterales bacterium | reverse complement strand
GGCTTCATGGACAGCCGGCGCATCTGCCAGCGCTCGTACTGGGCCACCTCGGCGGGGATGGGAGGGCGAGGCCCCACCAGCGACATGTCACCCCGGAACACGTTCCACAGCTGCGGCAGCTCGTCGATGCTGGTCTTGCGGATGAAAGCACCGATGGGGGTGATGCGAGGATCACGCTTGATCTTGAAGACCGGCCCGTCCATCTCGTTCTCGGCCTCGAGCTCGGCCCGCAGCTCTTCGGCGTTCATCACCATGCTGCGGAACTTGAGCATGCCGAAGGAGCGTCCGTACAGTCCCGAACGTTCCTGCTCGAAGAGCACGGGGCCACGGTCCTGGAGCTTGATGATCAGGGCGATCATCCCCAGCAACGGTGCCAGGGCCATCAGTCCCAAGCCCGAGGCCACCACGTCGAACAGGCGCTTGAACATCAGCGCCGCGGCGTTGGTGGGGGTCTGGCTGAAGGTGAGGGTGGTCCAGTGCCCGAAGTCTTCGATGTGGCCTCGGCCCAGACGTACTCCCAGGAAGCTGACGTTGAAGCTGAAGCGCACACCCAATTCGCCGCACTGGGCCGCGACCCGGCGCAGGGTGGCGGTGTCCCAGCGCCAGCCGGCCATGAAGACCTGGTGCACGGAGCGCTTCTCGAGCAGCTCCGACAGGTCGTCCAGGGTGCCCAGCACCTCTATCTCCGCGCCTTGGTCTTCATCCTGGAGCTCGGCGTCCGCGGGATCGGGAACGGAGAACGCTTCGGGATCCGCTTCGGCCAACACAAGCCCCATCAGCCGCACCGGCAGCTCTGGATGCTCGGCCAGGTGGTTGACCAGAGGCTGCGCGTCTTCGGGCTGTCCGATGATGAGGACATGGACCACGTCACGCTCGGCCAGGCGCGCCCGCTGGCGCTGCCAGGCCAACCAGCCGTGGGAGGCCAGCAGCGCGAGCCATGAGGCCAGCACGAAACCGACGAGCAGGGTGCGGCTGTACTGGTGCTGTTGGAAGGACCAAGCCAGGAGGATCAGCGCCAGGAACGCCAACCCCACACCCGAGGTGATGCGAGCGAACTGCTGCGCGAAGTACTCTGGCCGGACGTTGCGATAGGAGCCGGTGAGCTGCAGGGCCCCCAGCCACAAGGGCAGGATGGGCAGCAGCAGGTTGAGGTGGCTCGAGGGCGGGAAGGAGTAGAGGGTGTTGGCTTCACCGGGGATGAGGTCCCAGGGCCAGATCTCGGGGACGCGGGAGCGGGCGTAGACCACCGCCAGGAACACGATCGTGATCACGAACGCATCGAACAGGATGGCCGTGAGCAGGAACATGGCTGAGCGGGTGTTGCGCAAGGCCTCCTCCATGGTTGACATTCCCGGAGGCGAGGGGGATCAGCGGACCAGGAAGACTCCCAGAATCACAGCGATGACCAGCAGTCCTGTGTAGATCAGCACGGTGCGGGCACTGGTGCCCTTGAAGCTGGGGACCAGCTTGCGCTTGCGGCGCCGGCTGCGGCGGTACTTGGTGCGCCACTCGTACTCTTCGGGGGTGAGCCAATTCTCACGGCCGCGGGAGTCTACGTAGAGCTTGTAACCACGCTCTGTGTAGAACTGGTGGCGCATCCGCTCGCGCATCTCGGCCACGAGCAGCTCCTTCTCGCGCTGGGCTTGCTGCTCGCGCTTCGAGCGCACACGCTGCTGCTTGTGCTCCAGACGGCGGAGCCTGCGCTCGTGCTCTTCCTCGAGCTCATCGAGGATACGAGCTTCGGCTGCCTTGCGTTCTTCCTCACTGAGGACCACAGAGACTCCCTCGAGGATTCCGACCGAAACCCATCAGTGCGGCTTCGGCGGGGCGCCGCGACCCTATCCTAGCGGGGTGGTATTTGCCAATCTGCACACTTCTACGGTGGAGTCTGGCCATCCGAGGGATCCCTCGGGTCCGCGCCGCGCCGCGGAGAGCGCCCGGGATGACCGCGCTGCAAGGCCCGCAAGGTGTCGATCTCGTGGTCTCTGGCGGCGCCGGACAGCAGCAGTTCCTCGAGATGCTCCCTGACCTCATCGAAGCGTCCGCGCTCCCGCAGGGCCAGGATCAGGCTTCGCCGCACGTTGTGGGCATCCGGGTTTTCGGCCAACAATCGCTCGAGCACAGCGACGCCGTCGGAGTCCCCCATGCCCAGCCGGGCGTTGGCGATACCGACGCGCACGCCCACGTCGTCGGACCCACACTGCCCTTGAGCCTCGAGCCAGCGCTCGAGGGCTTCGTCGTAGCGCTTCATGGCCAGCAGGGTGGCCCCAGCAGTGCGGTTGGCGAAGCAGCTCTCATGGCGATCCTCGAGCAGCGTCAGGGCTTCCTCGTAGCGGTAGCGCCGCAGCAGGAAGGAGGCGTAGGCCACCGATCCCTCGGGGTCCAGGGCCAAGGCCCGCTGGAACAGCTCTTCGGCCAAGGCGTCGTCTTCGAGCTCGAAGGCGAGCAGCGCTGCGTCGCGGATGCGATCCGCGCGCGGGGGGAGCACCTCGGCGAGCACCAGGCGGCGATCCTCGTGGGTCAGCAGCGCCTCACGGAGGTAGGGGCGGCCGCTTTCACCGCTGGGGAGATCCAGGGCCAGCAGCCGCCCATAGGCCTGTCGAGCCAGGGCGTCCTCACGCTGGACTCGGCGCAGGCGGGCCAGGTGCAGCCAGCTCCAGATGAGGGTGGGGTAGGCCCGGGTGGACAGCTCGAGCACCTCGGCCGCACCGTCGATGTCACCGGCGAGCCAGCGGGTGCGGGCCAGCCCGAAGAGGGTGGCAGGGTCCACCGGCCGACGCGCCAGAGCCGCCTGGTACCAGTCCTCGGCCTGGATCAGAGAGTCGAGGTCTTCGGGGGCGGCCTTGGCCCGCTCGTAGGCTTCGCGCCCCAAGGTCACCGCACGCTCGGCTGGCGCCCAGGGGCTGACGGGTTCCCGCACTGCGTACAGCGCCATGGCGCTCAGCCCCAGCACCGCCAGCACGCACAGGGCGACAGCGGCCAGGCCGACCCGGCGGGCTGCGGAGGCCGCGCCGTCGCGGGGCTTGGCCAGGCTCCGGCCGGCCCGGGCCAGGGTGACACCGGCGAGCAGGGCGAACAGCACCGCCAGGGCTCCGATGTGGGCCGAGAACGTGACCACACCGGAAGCGAGCAGGGCGCACAGGGCCGCCACGTAGCCAGCCAGCAGCGACCTACGGCGACCTCGATGCAGGCGTACGCAGGCCACGCTCCCCACCAGGACGGGCAGCAAAGCCAGCGCGATCCACAGGGACCCACCCAACAGGCCTTGCTCGGCGAGCGCCTGCAAGAAGTCCTGGTGGGCGTGGCTGGTGGTGGTGAACTCGGGCATCGACTTCACCACCTGGTAGGCGTCCTGGTAGGAACCCGCGCCCACCCCCAGCAGCGGCGCACCCTGGAACAGCTGGGCGGTGGCATGCCAGATGCCACCCCGGCCCAGCAGCAGGTCGCCCTCGAACCAATCGGGTGAGATCCAGCTCGAGAAACGATGAGCCACGTGGATGGGGCCCAGCTTCAACAGTGCGCCGAGGCCACCCGCCAGGGCGAGCCCAAGCAACACCTGGACCGTGCGAGAGCCCAGCAGCACCCCGAAGACCACCCCTGCCACGACGGCCTCGAAGATGGCACCGCGGCTGCCCGACGCCGCCACGCCCATCACCAGCACGGCCACAGCGCCCATGGCGACCAGCCTCTGGCCGAGGTCCTCGCGCAGCATCAGGGCCATGGCCAGCGGCAGCAGGGCGGCGCAGGCCGCGCCTCCCTGGTTGGGGTTGACGTAGGGGGCGAAGAAGGGATCGCGGGCGTACTCCGGCACCCCGGAGATCCAGTAGATCGCGTCGGCACCGGTCGACCAGTGCAAGGCCGCCAGGAAGGTGCCCGCCACGCCCGTGGCCACCAGTACCCAGGCCACCAGCCGCGCCCGTCGCAGGTTGCGAGCCACGGCCATGGCGCCCAGGCCGGCCAGCACCACCCCCAGGGACAGCTGCACAGCCAGCAGCGCGCGATGGGGATCGAGGGCCAGACAGTGCTTCGACTGCCCCACCAGGGCCAACACCTCGTTGACAGGTCCGGCCACCACGGGCTGCAGTCCCTCACGTGTGCTCGCCTGGATGGGGAGCAGCGCGGTGGCGTTCAGCGCCAGCGCCAGCAGGGCCAGCAACAAGGCCACCATCCCCGGCCACGAAGGCGCTCGTGCGCGCAACCCCACCCAGGCTGCCGCTCCGCCGACCAGGGCGCAGACGATCCCGATGGCCAGCCGCGGACCGGGATGGACCGAGGCATATGGGGCCAGCGCCGCCAAATAGAGCAGGGCGACAGCAGGGACGAGCGCGCGCTCGAGGCGGCGGCTGGAACGTGGAGCGTGGTTCATGGCTGACGAAGGAGACATGCCGTATTAGCTTCGCGCAACTCGTGCTGGCGGATCCAGCAGGAAGGCTGCGCCCACTGCGACGACAGTGGCGACCGCGGGGCCGGAAGATCCCGATCGCAGCGTCCGCGCCACCCCACGAGCGTCGCAGGATATCGAGCGTAGTCCATGGCTGACCAGTCCAATCCCCGCGAAGCCCTCCTGATCCACTACTGGTACATCCTCCAGAAGCGGAAGACGGTGGTCCTGGTCTTCATGGCCGTCCTCGCCATCACGGTGACCATCGGCACCCTGCTGTCGGACAAGTACTACAAGGCCACCACGATCCTCGAGATCCAGCCCAAGGCGCCCGTGGTCTTCGACGTCGACGAGGTGGCCGAGATGGTCACCACCTCGAACGCCATCGAGATGCGCGCGTACTACGGCACCCAGTACCGCATCCTCCAGAGCCGGACGGTGGTGGGCGAGGCCATCGAGCGCCTGCGCGAGGAGCACGGCATCACCGACTTCGACGGCCTGGCCAAGCCCGAAGCCCGCTATCGGGTCGGCCTGAGCGTCGAGCCCGACGCCGAGACCCACCTGGTCGAGATCGTCTACGAGTACACCGACCCCGAGAAGGCCGCCCTGTTCTCCAACGCCTTGGCCGAGGCCTACATCGAGCAGAACCTGGAGCGCTCCCTCGACGCCGCCAAGCAAGCCCTCGAGTGGCTCGAGGACCAGCACCGCGTCTACCGCACCCGCAAGACCGAAGCCGACCAGAAGGTCCACGAGTACCTGTGGGAAGAGAACCTGCTGGGCATGCAGGAAGGCCGCAACCGCACCCAGAACTCCCTCGAAAAGCTCCAGACCGCCTGGAGCGAGGCCCACACCGAGCGCATCCAGGTCGAAGCCACCCTGGCCGATCTCGAGCGCCTGCGGGCCCGGGGCGATCTCACCGCCCTGGCCAGCTACCTCTCCGACGGAGACGCCGTGCTCGAGCGCCGCATGGCCCGCCTGCGCGAGCTCGAGGAAGAGCGGGGCAAGCTCGAGGGCCGCTACCTGCCCGACCACCCCTCCATGCGGCAGATCGAGACCGAGCTGGACCAGGTCCGCACGGCCACCGAAGAACAGGTCGATCAGATCATCAGGGCCCACAAGGCCGAGCTCGACGTGGTCGCCAGCCGCGAGGAAGCCCTGAAGGTCGACATGGAGCGGACCACCACCGAGCTCGAGGAGCTGGAGACCAAGCTCATCGAGCTCGAGTTCCTCGAGGCCGACGCCAGGCGCAACGAAGAGTTCTACAAGAGCCTCGATCAGCGCATGTCCGAGGTGGACCTCGGCGCCATGATCCGCGCCAACAACGTGCGCATCGTCGACCCGGCCATCCCCAACCTCGACCCGGTGCGCCCCGTGCTGCCGGTCAACGTGGCCATGGGCCTGCTCATGGGCCTGTTCGGCGGCTGCGCGCTGGCCTTCTTCATGGAGTACCTGGACAGCACAGTCAAGTCCCGCGAAGACGTCGAGATCACCGTGGGCATGCCCTTCCTGGGCATCGTCCCACTGATCGAGGAGCAGGATCTCCGCACCCTCACCAACACCCGGGATCGCTCCATCTTCGTCCACGCCGTGCCGCGCTCCAACGTGGCCGAGGCCTTGCGATCGGTGCGCACCAACCTGTTGTTCTCGGGCCACGGCCCGCTGAACCGGCTGCTGATCACCTCGGCCCTGCCCCAGGAAGGCAAGTCCTTCCTGACCTCCAACCTCTCCGTGCTGATCGCGGCCACCGGCAGCAAGCTGCTGATCATCGACGCCGACCTGCGGCGGCCCAACCTGCACAAGCTCTTCGAGCTCGAAAACGGCCAGGGCCTGTCCACGGTGCTGGCCGGCATCCACGAGTTCGAGGAGTGCGTCATCGAGACCCACGTCCCCAACCTCCACGTGCTGCTGGCCGGTCCCACGCCCCCCAACCCGGCCGAGCTGCTGGGCTCCGAGCGCATGACCGATCTGCTCGACAGCATCGGCGGCTACGACATGATCCTCATCGACTCCCCGCCGGTGAACGTCGTGGCCGACCCCCTGATGCTCAGCTCCCTGGTCGACGGCGTGCTGGTCATCATCGAAGCCAACGCCACCTCCCGCAGCCTGGTCGCCCGCACCCGAGACCTGCTCATGGAGGTCAACGCCAACGTGCTGGGCGCCGTGGTCAACAAGCTCAACGTCCGCCGGGCGGGCTACGGCTACTACTACTACGACTACGGCTACTACGGCGATCGCGAGGGTCCTTCGGGCCCCGGCGCCCCCCCTCCTCCGGGGCCGCGCAGCGGTGACCTGAAGAGCAAGGCGTCCTGAACCGCCTCCCGGAGTGATAGCGTCGGGCGAGATGCGCCCGTTCCTCCTCTCTTTTCCTCTCCTCGCCCTCGGCTGCCCCCAGCCGAGCAAGTCGCCCGGAGACGAGGCGCCGACCTGCGCCGAGGGCTGGTTCCTCGACGGCGAGGCCTGCGTCCCCGAAGCCTGCGGATACGGAACCTGGGGTGAACTGCCGGTGGACGTGGCGACTGTCTACGTGGACGCCTCCGCTGCCGATGGCGGCGACGGCAGCGCCGAGGCCCCGCTGCGGAGCATCCAGCCCGCCCTGGACCTGGCGGGCAGCCGCGGTGGCGGGCTGGTCGCCGTGGCGGCGGGGACCTACGCCGAAACCCTGGTGCTGGACTCGAACCACGCCGGGGTGCACCTGGCGGGGAGGTGCCGAGGGCTGGTGACCTTGGATGCGAGCGTGGGGGATGGGAGCACGCCGGGGATACACATCGACAGCCGATACCTGGCGGTGGAAGTCACCGGGATGCGGGTGGTGGACTCGGCCTACCAGGGAATACGCGTGATGTCGGGACGCGCGAGCCTGGTGGACCTCGAGGTAGCGGGGAGCGCCAACCACGGGCTCAAGGCATACACGGGCACAACCACCATCACGCAGGTCCGAGTCGAAAGCTGCGTGCTCTCCGGCAACTCCACCGTGGGCCTGGTCGCCCAGGGCTCGTCCACAGGAGTCACGCTGGTGGATTCGACCGTCAGTGACACCCGGCCGGATGGGGACGGTGCGTTCGGATACGGCATCACGGTCGACGAAGGCGCAGAGCTGTCTGCCCACCGCTGTGACCTGGACGGTAACGCCGTACTCGGGCTGTATGCCCACGGTACGGGCACAGAGGTGGCGCTCGAGAGCACGTCCATCCGGAACACCTGGATCGCCGAGGGACAGGCCGGTGGAATCGGCCTGGATGTCGTGGGTGGAGCCACGCTCCTCGCAGAGGGCTGCGATCTCGAAGGCAACGCGATGGTGGGGCTCACGGCGGCGGGCTCGGGCACCAGGATCGAGCTGGTGGAGTCGACCATCCGTGACACCCAGCCTGATGGCAGGGGCGAGTTCGGACACGGCATCCTGCTCTTCGGTGGCGCGAGCCTGTCAGCCAGAGGCTGCGAGCTGGCGGGCAACACACTGACGGGGATCGCGCTGGAGAACCCAGGAACCGAGGTCACGCTGGTGGACACGTCGATCCGCGACACCCGACTCGACCCGGGCGGCATGGGGGGGCTCGGTATCGACATCGACGATGGGGCTCTTCTGGACGCCGAGTCCTGTGAGATCGAGGGCAACAGCGGGATGGGGCTCTTCGCCTCGGGCAGCGGGACCCTGGTGACGCTGCACGACACCACCATCCGCGACACCTGGCCCGACATCAACGGAGGAGGGTACGGTGTGGACGTGGTGGGAGGGGCGAGCCTGGCGATGACGGACAGC
Organism: uncultured Enterobacterales bacterium; assembly: GCA_964532635.1. Lineage (GTDB taxonomy): Bacteria > Myxococcota_A > UBA796 > UBA796 > JAFGLY01 > CALDOK01. The sequence goes on along the minus strand of CAZHIK010000046.1, from coordinate 12,548 downwards.
GTGGTCGAGCGGAGCACCACCGTCGGGCTGACCTGCCACGACGAGGGCACCAGCATCGCGCTGACCCGCTGCGCGATCCGCGACACCCGGGCAGCCGAGCCCGGAGAAGGCGCCATCGGCGTGATCGTGAGCATGGGTGCACACCTGTCGGCCGACGACTGCGAGATCTCCGGAAGCACGCTGGCGGGACTCACGGTTGCGGGCGGCGGCAGCGAGGCGACGCTTCGGGGGTTGACGGTCCTGGACACGCTACCGAACGCCGAGGGCTATGGGCTGGGCGTGGACGCACACGGCGGAGCCCGCTTGAACGCCGAGGCCTGCACCATCCTCGACAGCACGGGGGGCGGGCTCCTGGTCAACGGCACTGGGACCATCGCCGAGATCCGAGACAGCATCATCGCCGACACCAGGCTGAACGCGACAGGTACCGCGGGCTTCGGGGTCCAGGTCATCGGTGGGGCGCAGCTGTCCATCCTCGACTGCGAGGCCTCGGGCAACGCGATGGCCGGGATCCTGGGGAGCGATGCCGGAACGAGCATCACGCTCCAGGGAGTTCACATCGAGGACACCTCGGCGAGCCAGGGGGCACAAGGAGCGACCGCGGTGGGGCTGGTGGCCCAAAACGGTGCCTCCGTGGTCGCCACAGAGCTCGTCTCCTCGAACAACGATGGCCCCGGCCTGTACGCGGTGCACGAGGGCACCCTCCTCAGCTGCGCCGACTGTTCCATCGCCGACAACCGGTTCGCCGCTGCCGTGGTCGCCGACGCGGGCACCCTCGAGCTGTCGTCAACGACGCTCTCGGGCACGGGTGAGGCCGCGGATCTCGGAGGCGGTGTGGGTGTCTTCGCGGCGCAGCAGTGGGATGGCGGCCCCCCGTCCATGGTCCTCACCGACTGCTCCATCACCTCCAACCCCGTAGCGGCGGCCTGGTTCGGCAGCGACGGGCGCTACGAGATCGCCGGCTCGACGCTCGCCGACAGCGCCGGCATTTCCTTCGGATCGACCTCCCGCTGCGGCGACGGCGTCTTCGCCCGGGGGACCTCCGCCTGGGACGGGAGCTCGGGCCTGCTGCTGGAGAGCAATGCGATCTCGGACAACGCGGGAGCCGGCCTCTTCCTCGACGCCAGCTCGGCATCCCTGGCAGGCAACAGCTGGGAGGACAACGATCCCGATCTTCTGGTCCAGGGCCCAGCCTGCCTCGAGCCCCGAGACGACTGGGCCGAGGCACCGGACAGCGAGATCTGCCCGGAGTGGGATCGGCCGGTCTGCGAGCTCGAGTTCCACCTCACCCTGGAGGTCGAGGCCATCGAGCCCGCCATGCCCCTGCCCCCGCGGGCGTGCCCGCTCGAGACGCGCTAGTGTCGCGCCCATGCGCACTCTCCCCGCCCTCGCGTTGGTCATCGCCGGCTGCACCCAGCCCGAGCCAAGGCCCGAGGAGGAGCCGCCCGCCTGCGCCGAGGGCTACCTCCTCGACGGCGAGGCCTGCGTCCCTGAGACCTGCGGCATCGGGGCCTGGGGTGAGCTGCCGGTGGACGGGGCTACGGTGTACGTGGACGCCTCCGCCCCCGAAGGCGGCGACGGCAGCGCAGAGGCTCCCCTGGGCAACATCCAGACGGCGCTGGACCTCGCGGGCTCCCGCGGCGGCGGGCTGGTGGCGGTGGCGACGGGGACCTACCCGGAGACCCTCTCCCTGAACACGGACCACGCCGGGGTGCAGCTGGCCGGGCGCTGTCGGGAGCTGGTGACCATCGATGCGAGCGTGGGGGGCGACAGCACGCCGGGAGTCGACGTCAGCGCCGGCTACGCCCAGGTGACGGTCTCCGGCCTGGGGATCGAGGGGTCGCAGTACTCGGGGCTGATGGTGAGCTCGGGCGTGGTGAGGCTGGAGGAGCTGGCGGTGGAGGGGAACGGGTTCGTGGGGATCATCGCAGCACAGTCCGGCCTGGCCCCCGCAGTCGTGGAGATCCAGAGCTGCGAGCTGGCGGACAACACGGGGGTAGGAGTCCTGGCCGTGGGCGAGGGCACCGAGGTCTCGCTGGAGGACACCAGTATCCGCGACACCCGGCCCACCGAGCAGGGGGAGCACGGACACGGCCTGGACGTCTACGACGGCGCGACGCTGTCGGCCGTGGGGTGCACCCTCGTCGGCAACACCCTGACCGGCGTGATCGCCTTCAACGCCGGCACCGAGGTCTCGCTGGAACGCACGACCATCGCGGGCAACCTGCTCGATGACGGCGGACAGGGCGGCTACGGCCTGGACATCTACGACGGCGCGAGGCTGTCGGCCGTGGACTGCGAGCTGGTGGACAACGCGACGGTGGGAGTCCTGGCCGCCGACGAAGGCACCGAGGTGATCATCGAGGACTGCATCGTCCGCGACACCCGGCCCAAGGCCGACGGAGAAGCCGGGCACGGCCTCGAGGCCCACAGCGGCGCGACGCTGCACGCCGACGGCTGCACGCTGGAGCGCAACGGGCAGCTGGGCGTCAAGGCCGCCGGCGTGGGCACCGAGGTCCTGCTGACGGACACCCGCATCGAGGACACCCGCCGGAACGGGGACGGCGAGGGCGGGTTCGGAATCGAGGTAGACAGAGGCGCCAGGCTGGCGGCCGAAGGCTGCACCATCACGGGCAATCGGTACCTGGGCGTCTTCGCCCTCGACGCGGGCACCGAGGTCACGCTGATGGACAGCATCATCCGAGACACCATCCCCGCTGCGGCCGGCAAGGGCGGCTATGGCATCGCGGCCCACACCGGCGCGATGCTGTCCGCCGATGGCTGCGAGGTGGTGGGCAACACCGATGCGGGGATCGCGGCCATGAGCCCAGGCACCGAGCTTTCGCTGCGGGACACCCTGATTCGCGGCACCCTGCCGATCGGAAACGGCGAGAACGGCATCGGCCTGGGCGGCTGGGACGGTGCGAAGCTCGAGGTCGAGCGCTGCGAGCTGGTGGGCAACAGCTTCGCGGGAATCTACCTCCAGGATCCCCACACCGAGCTGTCATTGTCGGGCTGTTCGGTCCGCGACACCAAGCCCACACCTGGTGGAGAGTTCGGCTTCGGCGTCCAGGTGAAAGACGCCTCGGCGGCCTGGTTGGAGCGCTGTGCGATCGAGCGCAGCAGCAAGGCGGGCTTGGTGGTCTCGGGCCGTGGCAGCGCAGCAGCCCTGCGCGACTGCACCATCACCGGCACGAGGGCGGGCTCCGGGGTCCAGGGCGCCACGGCCATAGGGCTGGTGGCCCAAGAAGGAGCCACCGTCACGGCCGCGGGCCTACGGGTCCAGGACACCGAGGGTCCGGGGGTGTACTCCACCCTGACGGGGCAGCTCATCTGCGAGGACTGCGCGCTGCTCGACAACCAGTTCGCTGGCGCAGCGGTCTACTACGAGGGCTCGCTCGAGCTGTTGGACTCCACGATCACGGGGACCACCGAAGGCGTCGACATCGGCGGTGGGGTGGGGGTCTACGCGGCGCCCCGGCGCGAGCGGGAGCCCCCGACGCTGAGGATCGAGGACAGCATCATCGCGGACAACCGCGTGGCTGGGGCCTGGCTGGCGGGCAACGGCAGCTACCAGATCATCGGCAGCAGCTTCTCGGGGAGCGCTGGGGTGCCCCACGGCGACAACGTCCGCTGCGGGGACGGGGTGTACGCACGCCTGGTCAAGGCCTGGGACGGCAGCGCGGGTCTGCTGCTCCAGGAAGACCTGCTCGAAGACAACTCGGGGGCGGGCTTGTTCCTGAACAACGCTTCGGCCCTGCTGGACGGCAACAGCTGGTCGAACAACGACCTCGACCTGCTGGTCCAGGGAGAGGCCTGCCTCTCCCCGGCCGAGGACTGGGCCGAGGCCCCCACCAGCGAGATCTGTCCTACCTGGGACCGCCCCACCTGCCCGCTGGAGTTCAGCCTGACACTGCAGATCGCCGAGCTGCCCGATGAGCTGGAGAGCAACTCGAGCCCCTCGCCGACGATCGCTCCACTTCCCCACGGAAGATCGTGCAATCCGTCCAGCCGGGGCCCGAAGGCGACGCCCTTGCTTCCTAGCGGCCGCCAGCGGTAGCTTCGGGTGCGATGCGCCTCCTCCTTCCAGCACTCTCGCTCCTCATCGGCTGCCCCCAGCCCAAGGAGAAAAACCCTCCTGCGCCCATCGACTGCACCGAGGGCTGGATCGCCGACGGCGAGACCTGCGTACCCGAGGCCTGCGGGGTGGGCACCTGGGGGGGACTGCCCGTGGACGACGCCACCATCTACGTAGACGCCTCCGCCACCGAGGGTGGCGACGGCAGCGCCGAGGCGCCCTTGCGCGGCATCCAGGGGGCCCTGGACCTCGCCGGGAGCCAAGGCGGCGGGCTGGTGGCCGTGGCGGCAGGGACCTACGCCGAGACCCTCACCCTGGGCACGGACCACGCCGACGTGCACCTGGCGGGGCGCTGCCGCGAGCTGGTGACCATCGATGCGAGCGTCGGCGACGCCGACACGCCGGGGATCCTCATCGCCAGCAACTCCGAGGAGCACGAGGTGTCGGGGCTCCGGGTGGTGGGCTCCCTGGACTCGGGCATTCAAGTGGCCGCGGGGATCGCCCGGCTGGTGGACCTGTCGGTGGAGGACAGCGCCTTCCTGGGCATCCTGGCCATGCGCGCCTCCTCTCCCCTCACGATCCTGAGCATCGAAGGCTGCGAGCTGTCGGGCAATGGCACGGTGGGGCTGATCGCCCTCGAGACGGGCACCGAGGTCACGGTGGTGGACACCATCGTCCGCGACAACGTGCCCGGAAGCAGCGGTGGTGGGTACGGCATCTTCGTCTACGATGGCGCGAAGCTGTCGGGCGAGGGCTGCGAGCTGTCGGGCAACGCGGATCTGGGCCTGGCGGCGAACGACGCGGGCACCTCGGTGGTCCTGGTGGACAGCACCATCCGCGACACCCTGCCGGACTCTACCGGGCGGTTCGGGTACGCCATCGGAATGGCCGACGGCGCGGCCCTGTCCCTCGAGGGCTGCGAGCTGGTGGGTAACACCTCGATCGCGGCCAGCGCGGAGGGCCCGGGCACCGAGCTGACCATCATGGACACCACCATCCGCGACACCCTGCACAACGGGGTCGGGGATGGCGGCTACGGCATCGACGTCTCAGAAGGCGCGAGCCTGTCGGCCTCGGGCTGCGAGCTGACGGGCAACGCGTCGGCCGGGGTGGTGGCCAGGGACGAGGACACCATCGCCACGCTGGTGGACACCACGATCCGCGACACCCTGACCGACGCACGAGGGGAAGGAGGGGACGGCATCGCGGCCCAGGAGGGCTCCACGCTGTCGGCCGCGTCCTGTGAGCTGAGCGGAAACAGCACCATGGGCGTGCTGGCGATGGACGCCGGCACCCGGGTGGAGCTGTCGGACACCATCGTCCGAGGCACCCTGCCCGACGTCAACGACAACGGCGGCTACGGGATCGAGGTCCACAACGGAGCCACGCTCGACGCGATCGGTTGCGAGCTGGCGGGCAACACCGGGCTGGGGATCGCGGCGCATGGCGCCGGGACCTCGCTGACCCTCGAGGCCACCACGATCCGGGACACCCTGCAAGAGGCGAGCGGAGAGGGCGGGATCGGGCTGGCGATCCAGGAGGGCGCCTCCCTCGCAGCGAAGACCTGCGAGCTCTCCAACAACGCCGAGGCGGGGCTCCAGGCCTCGGGTACAGGCACCCTGGTTCGACTGCAGGACACCTGGGTCACCGACACGCGCCCGACCGAGCGAGGTACCGACGGCTACGGCGTGGGCATCAAGAACGGCGCGACCGGCACGATCATCGATTGTGCGCTGGTCAGCAACACCGCGGCGGGGCTCACCGCCGAGGGTGCGGGCACCCTGGTGGAGGTGGTGGACACCATCGTTCAGGACACCCGGCCGGAGTGGAGCGGAGACTTCGGGCACGGCATCGTGGTCGGGGATGGCGCGAGGCTGTCGGCCGTGGGCTGCGAGGTGGTGGGCAGCCGGTCGCAGGGGATCGGGATCAGCGGCACCGGCACCGAGGCGGAGCTGACGGACACCATCGTCCGCGACACCCTGCCGAACGACCGCGGAGAGCTCGGCTACGGCGTCCAGGTCCACGCGGGCGCCAGCCTGACGGCCGATGGCTGCGTCGTAGCGGGCAACACCGCCTACGGAATGCTGGCCTACGACCCAGCGACCACGGCCGCACTGACAAACACCACGGTCCGGGACACTCGGACGAACATGGATGGCGAGGCCGGGGGCGGGATCGAGGTGTACGGGGGTGCCGCGCTGTCGGCGAAGGACTGCAGGGTGGAGAACAACGCCAGCGTGGGCGTGCTGGTGGTCCATTCCGGCTCCCATGCGGTGCTGATGGACACGGCGATCCGCGGCACCCGATCGAACGACCTCGGGATGAACGGCTACGGCATCGACGTCCACTACGGCGCGACCTTGTCGGTGGTGGACGGCACCCTGCAAGACAATGCGTCGGCGGGGATCCTGGCCGACGGCGAGGGGACCAGGCTCACGCTCCAGGACACCCTGATCGCGGGCACGCTGACCGCGCCCGGGGCCCGGGGAGCGGTGGCCCCGGGGCTCACGGCCCAGCGGGGATCCTCGGTGTCCGGCTCCGGCCTGCTGGTCCAGGGCAACGAGGGCCCCGGGCTGTGGGCGTGGGGCGAAGGCGCACGAGTCCACTGCAGCGACTGCGCGCTGCTCGACAACCGGTTCGCGGGGGCCTCGGTGGTGGACGACGGTGTCCTGGAGCTGCGGTCATCCACGATCTCGGGGACCATCGAGGGTGGCGACCTCGGCGGCGGGGTCGGCATCCACGCCGCGCAGCAGCTGGACGCGGAGCCGCCCACGCTCGTCGTCGAGGACAGCGCCATCACCGACAACCCCGTGGCCGGCGTCTGGTTGTCGGGGGAGGGCAGCTACCTGCTCACCGACAACACCATCGCCGACAGCACCGGGATCTCCCACGGCAGCGCGAGCCGCTGCGGGGACGGGGTCTACGCCGCCGGTTCGACTGCATGGCAGGGCAGCTCCGGCCTGCGGATGAGCGGCAACACCATCACCGGCAACGCGGGCGCTGGCCTGTTCCTGGATGACGCCGCCGCCACCCTGGGCGGCAACGCCTGGTCCGGCAACGATCCCGATCTGCTGGTGCAGGGCGCGGCCTGCCTGTCACCGCGGGATGACTACGCCGAGGCCCCCGACAGCGAGATCTGCCCCGCCTGGGACCAGCCGACCTGCGAGCTGTTCCTGCGGCTGGACCTGGACGTCGCCGACATCGAGACCGGCATGGCCCCCCTACCCGTGGAGCAACCATCGGCTCCCCTGCACCGGACCGGTGAAGTGCGCTTGCCATTCCTGGACTGGGGCCGATAGCCTCGACCGCCATGCGATCCTCCCCCCTCCCCACCCTCGTCCTGTTGACCCTGGGCTGTCCTGGCCCCGAGCGGAAGCCCGATCCCTACACCGCCCCCCTGGACTGCGCCCAGGGCTGGCACGAGGACCAGGGCTTCTGTGTTCCCCCCTCCTGCAGCACCGGTACCTGGGGCGAGCTGCCCGTGGACGAGAGCACCGTCTACGTGGACACCGCCGCCGCAGATGGCGGCGACGGCAGCGCCGACGCCCCCCTGCGGAGCGTCCAAGCCGGCCTGGACCTCGCGGGCTCCCGCGGCGGCGGGCTGGTGGCTGTGGCGGCAGGGACCTACCCCGAGCTGCTGACCATGGGCACGGATCAAGCCGGGGTGGACCTGGCCGGGCGCTGCCGGCAGCTGGTGACCATCGACGCCAGCAGCGGGGACGAGGACTCGGCGGGGCTGTCCATCGAGGGTCGTTACAGCGAGGTCGAGGTGTCGGGGCTGACGGTGATGGGCTCTAACTCCTGGGGCATCGATGTCCGCTCCGGGGTCGTGCGGCTCGTCGAGGTCGGGGTGGAACACAACGCGTACATCGGGATCGCCGCGTTCCGGACCGGCACGGCTCCCACCATCCTCACGGTCGAGCGCAGCGAACTGGCCCACAACACCCTGCTGGGCATCGCCGCGGTGGGCTCCACCACCGAGGTCACGCTGCAGGACACGACGATCCGGGACACTCTGGCGGAATCCAGCGGGGCTTTCGGCTACGGCATCAACGTCTACGACGGCGCGTACCTCACGGCCGTGGGCTGCGATGTGGCCCGCAACACCTCGGTGGGGGTCATCGCCAACACGGAGGACACCGAAGTGCTGCTGGTGGACACCGTGGTCCGGGACACCCAGCGGGACAACAACGGCCGCGGCGGGTACGGCATCGAGGTCCACGGGGGCGCGTCGGTGCAGGCAAAAAGCTGCGTGGTGATGCGCAACGCCGCTGTGAGCATCCAGGTGGGCGGTGAAGACACCGAGGTGGCGCTGGCGGACACCATGGTCCAGGACACCCGGCGGAACCTGGATGGGAGCGCGGGACACGGCATCGAGATCGAGGACGGCGCCACGCTGTCGGTCCAGGGCTGCGAGCTGGCGGGCAACGCCGCGATGGCGCTGGCAGCCAAGGACTACGGCACCCGGGTGGCACTGGTGGACACGGTGGTCCGGGACACCCAGTTCGATGGAAACGAGCAGCTCGGCTACGCCGTGCAGGCCACCGAGGCCGCTTGGCTCACCGTGACAGGCAGCGAGCTGGTGGACAACGGCTCCGCAGGCCTGGTGATCCACGGTGACGGCACCCGGGTCGTTCTGGAGGACAGCTCCATCCGGGGCCACGTGCCGGACTTCGAAGGCCTGGCCGGCTACGGCGCGCAGGTCTCGATGGGGTCGTCGCTCTCGGCAACACGCTGCGAGTTCGCGGACAACACGATCATCGGCGTCTACGTCAGTCACCGAGGCACCGTCGCCACGCTCCAGGACTGCTCCATCACCAACACCGTCGCCAGCTGGGGACCCTTGGGTGCGTCCGCTGTGGGGTTGTCGAGCTCGGACATGGCCGAAGTCACGGCCTCGGGGCTGTTGGCCCGGGACAACGAGGGTCCAGGCCTGTTCGCATGGGGCGGGGCCCGGCTCGCCTGTGCGGGCTGCTCGCTGCTCGACAACCGCTTCGCGGGGGCGGTGACTTTCCACGGGGCGGAGCTGGAGATCCGCTCCTCCACCATCTCCGGCACCACCGAGACGGCGGACATCGGCGGTGGGGTCGGGGTCTATGCCGCGGAGCATGAGGTACTCGCCACCCCCGGAGCTATCGCCCCCTCACTGCTCCTCGAAGACAGCACCATCACCGACAACCCGATCGCCGGGGTCTGGCTCCGGGGAATGGGCGGCTATCGGCTCCTGGGCAACACCATCTCGGGGGGCACGGGAGTGCCCCACGGCACGGCCTACCGCTGCGGCGACGGCGTCTACGCCAGGACCGTGTCGGCGTGGGACAACGAGTCGGGCCTGCAGCTCGAGGACAACGAGATCTCCAACAACGTCGGCGCGGGCCTGTTCCTCGATAATGCGGCGGCCTGGCTCGGCGGCAACAGCTGGTCCGACAACGGCTCCGATCTGCTGCTCCAGGGCGACGCCTGCCAGTCACCGCGCGACGACTACGACGAGGCCCCCGACCAGGAGATCTGCCCCACCTGGGACCAGCCCAGCTGCGAGCTCTTCTTCCAGCTGGACTTCGGCGTGACGGGCCTCGAGCCCGCCATGGCACCGCGTCTCGCCCCCACCGCCCCCAGCGACCACCGCGCGGGAGCCCATGAAGTGCTCCCCTGGGTTGTGCCTCGCGGGCTCACGGATCGGTGAACGGCTCACGGGCGCCATCGCGCTTGTAATCCACCTTCCAAGGGCGGTAGCGTCGTTCGTGATGCGAACCGTTTTCCCCGCCCTCGCTTTGCTGGCCCTCGGCTGCCCGCATCCAGACGATAGGCCCCAACCCGAGGCGCTGGACTGCGCCGAGGGCTTCCACGTCGACGGCGAGATCTGCGTCCCCGAAGCCTGCGGCACCGGCACCTGGGGGGATCTGCTCGTGGACGAGGCCGCCATCTACGTGGACGCCGCGGCCCAAGACGGCGGCGACGGCAGCGCCGAGGCTCCCCTACGCGCCATCCAGCCGGCCTTGGATCTCGCTGGCAGCCGCGGCGGCGGTCTGGTGGCGGTGGCGGCGGGGACCTACTCGGAAACGTTGTTGCTCGGTATGGACCACTCCGGTGTGCACCTGGCGGGGCGCTGCAGGGAACTGGTGACACTGGATGCAAGCGGGGGGGATGAGAACACACCCGGGATCCGCACTCTCGCAGCCTACGGGTACGTGAAGGTCTCCGGCCTGACCATCTCGAACTCCATAAGCTACGGGATTCGAGCCTTGTCTGGAACTGCCGCTCTGGTGGACCTCCGGGTGGTAGGGAGCGCTCACGGTGGCATCGGGGCATCCAAGCTCCTCGAGACCCCAACCGTTCTGTCGGTCTCGGGTTGCGAACTGACCGACAACGCGGGGTCGGGTATCGAGGTCTGGCAGCCGGGTACCACCGTGATGCTCGAAGACACGATCGTTCGGGGCACTCTTCCGCATGGGACCGGAGGATACGGTGACGGCATCCATGTCAGCGACGGCGCGGCCCTCACAGCCCTGCGCTGCGACATTGCCGCCAACACGAGGGCAGGGATCGCGTGTTTGGAGATGGGCACCGAGGTGTTGCTGGTGGACACGAGCGTCCGCGACACTGTCCAGCCCGGAAGCGGGTACTACGGTGACGGGGTCTGGGTTCAGTCTGGAGCAGCACTGTCGGCCGTGGGCTGCAATATCTCCGGCAACTCGGAAGCAGCATTCTGGATCGAAGACCGGGCCACCGAAGTATCGTTGGTGGACACGAGAATCCGGGACACCCTGTCGAGCGAAGCCGACGGCTGGGGGAACGGCATCTTCATCAGGGAAGGCTCGAAGCTCTCGGTCGAAGGCTGTGAGCTGGCAGGAAACCGAGTCGAGGGAATCTTCGCCACTGGTTCTGGCACCGAGGTGGCGCTGACGGACACGACGATTCGAGGCACATTGCCGGACTCCAGCGGCTGTTTTGGGCAAGGCATCGTGCTCTCGGGGGGCGCGAGCCTCTCTGCCGTGTGCTGCGAGCTGGTGGGCAACAGTATGGCGGGAATCGAGGCGTGGGATGCAGGTACCGAGGCTACGCTCGTCAATGTGATCATCCGTGACACCCAACCGGACGCCTACGGGAGGTATGGGTTTGGAGCTGGGGTCATGGAGGGTGCGAAGCTCTCAGCTACAGGCTGCGAGCTGACAGACAACACGATGATTGGCACCCTGGCCACAGGCACTTCTGCCGAGCTGACACTGGCCGACACCTCCATCACGGGAACAGCGACCGTGTGGGGAGCACAGGGCGCGGTATCCAACGGTGTGATCACTGTCTTCGGAGCGACCACGCTGGCCACCGGGCTGCTCGTCCAGGACACGGCTGGACCAGGCCTGTACGCCGTAGGACAGGGATCCCGGCTCGTCTGCACGGACTGCTACCTGATCGACAACCACTTTGCCGGCGCGGCCGCCATCGACAGCGCGACGCTGGAGCTCCACTCCTCCACCATCGCGGGCACCGAGGAGAGTGCCGACATCGGTGGAGGAGTAGGGGTCTTCGCTGCACAGCAGGAAGACTACGGAGCTCCGACTCTGCGCCTCAGCGACAGCCGTCTCTTCGACAACCTCGTCGCTGGCGTATGGGTTGCTGGAGAGGGCGACTACCAGCTCTCCGACAACACCCTCACAGGGAGCAGCGGAGTTTCCCATGGCACCAGCGTTCGCTGCGGCGATGGTGTGTACGCCAGGGACGTCGCAGCTCGGGAGGGCAGTTCCGGCTTGAGCCTCGTGGGGAACGACATCACCGACAACAACGGCGCGGGCCTCTTCCTGGACGACGCGTGGGCCACACTCGATGGCAACACCTGGCAGGCCAACGATCCCGACCTGTTGGTGCAGGACGATGCCTGCCTCTCACCTCGGGAAGACTACGCCGAGGCACCCACGAGCGAGATCTGTCCGACATGGGACCAACCGACTTGTGATCTGCTCCTCGCGTTGAGCCTGAGTGTCGCACAGCTCGACGCGCGTATGCCCCCCCCTCCGACGGCGCCGACGGCCGCGATGCGGCCCGAGAGATCGAGACTCGCGGGAGCACATGCAGGGCTCAACGACGTTCTGCCATCGCGATGACTCGACGCGTCGGGCGGGTTTGACCCCCGCCCCACCATCGCGGCCCGGGAAATGTAGGGGCGGGGTTCATCCCCGCCCGCACACAAGGCCCCGCGCCTAGTACTCCTCGTTGTCGTCGAAGCCGGAGCTGCAGTCGGGATCGTCGGCGTCTTCGACGCCGTCGCTGTCGTTGTCCAGGGAGTCGTTGCAGGCGTAGCCGGAGCTGTAGCCGCCGTACTCTTCTTCATCGAGGATGGAGGTGCAGTCGGGGTCGTCGGTGTCGATCCAGCCGTCGCCGTCGTTGTCGGCTTCGTCGCTGCACTGGGTGGTGTTGGCGTCGTCGGTGTCGGTGGCCGAGGCGCAGCCCGCGTCGTCGCCATCCACGTCACCGT
>CAZHIK010000045.1:10433-20891 GCA_964532635.1 uncultured Enterobacterales bacterium | reverse complement strand
ATGGTGGAGCACGGCGATCCGGATCCCGAGCGCATGGCCCAGGCCGAGCGCGCGCTGCTGCTGCTGCTCGAGCGCGAGGAGAGCGCCGACGCCCTGGTGGAGCTGGTGGGGGTGAAGCAGGGTCAGGCCATGCTGGCCCATCCCCCGGGCTCCCCCACCCCCAGGGTCCCCGAGGCGGTGGCCCTGTGCCGCCGCGCCCTCGAGCTGGACCCCGGCCACCCCCGGGCCCGCTCCTCGCTGGTGCAGCTGCTGGGCGCCGCTGGCGAGCACCACGAGATCCTGGAGATCACGCAGCACGCGGACCCGCATCGGGAAGACCACATCCTCCTCGAGCAGCGAGGGGTCTCCCTGCTGGCCATGGGTCGCTACGAAGAAGCCATCGCTTGGTTCGAGGAGCAAGAGCGCCAGGTACTCCAGACTCCCCAACGGGCCCAGCTGGCCTACATCCGTCAGCAGTTGGCCTCGGCCCATCGGGCCATGGGCAACCACGACCAGGCCGAGGCCGCGCTCCAGGGCGCGGTGGAGGCCTTCGAGCAGCACCGCTTCGATCACGGCGCCCCCCAGGCGGTGGCCTGCCCCTACGCCGCCCTGGGTGAGCTGTACCGCAGCTCCGGCAACCACCAGGTGGGTGCAGAGGCGTGGCGCCAGGCCGCCGACACCGAGCCCCACCTGGCCCCCTCCCAGCTGATGGCGGCCATCACCAGCTACCAGGCCGGTGAACTCGAACACGCGCTGGACTACGCCCAGCGCGCCGTAGCCGCCGAGGACCTGCCCGAGCTGCGCTTGTTGCGCGACGACATCGCCGCCGCCATCGATTCCGGAGCTTCCGGGAGTCCCACGGGCGAACTACGGTTGCCGCCCGAGGTGGCCTTCCAGCTCGCCCTCCTCCACTTCCAGGTCTACGAGTTCCCCCGGGCCCGAGCGCTGCTCGAGGACATCGACCAAGCCGAGCGACGCCCCCACCACCTCACGATGCTGGGCTTCCTCGACTTGCTCGAAGCGGACTACACCACCGCCCGCCAGTTCTTCGAGGCCACCCTGGCCGTAGAGCCCGACGAACCCGGGGCCCAGGCCGGGCTGGCCCACCTGCTCATCATCGACCACGACTTCACTGCGGCGGCGTCCGAGCTGAGCGCCATTCGGGAGCGGGTCCTCGCGGGGCCCAGGACCCACCGCGACGTGCGTGACTACTCCTGGTTCGTGCTGAAGATGGTCTGGCTGGGGCTGGGCTGGTGCGCCTCCAACCAGGGTGAGCACGAACAGGCCATCCCCTGGTTCCAGCGCATCCTGGAGCCCCTGCCCGACGACCGCCTGGCTCTGCTGGGCAAGGGCAACGCCTACAACGCCCTGGGGCGCTACGACGAGGCCGCGGGTGTGATGCGCCACGTGCTCAGGCTCGAGCCCGACAACAAGTACGCCCACGCCGAGCTGGGCCTGGTCCTGCTCAACCAAGGCCAGGAGGACGAGGCCGAGCAGAGCTTCCAGCGAGCCCTGGATGCCAGCGACCAGCCCTACACCTGCCCCCACGAGGGCCTGGGTCTGGTCTACCTGCGCCAGGGCAGGCTCGATGAGGCAAAGCAGAGCTTCGAGCGCGCAATCGAGGCCAATCCCGACATCGAGTACGAGAAGTACAACGGCCTGGCCCGCATCCACATCGAGCAGGGGCGGCCGGATCTGGCCCGACCGTTGCTCGAAAAGTCCATCGCCAACTACCCATACGACAACGAGGCCCAGCAGATGCTGGAGCAGCTCGACGCCAGCGGGCCGGAGGCGGAGTCCACAGCAGGGGACTGAGGCCGAATATGCGCGGTAGAACGCCCGCAAAGGTTACAAGTTCGTGGTTCGACACCTGACAAACCTCCACTTCCGGATAAAGGGGCGCCCTTTGCGCTGACCCCGGAGGTCCCATGCGCTGGCAGAACGTCCACATCGAAGCGATCGGTCACGACCTGCCCGAAGAGGTGCTCACCAGCGATGGCATCGAAGATCGCCTGGCGGACACCATGACCAAGCTCAAGATCCCCCGCGGACGGCTGGCAGGCCTCACGGGGATCCGTGAGCGCAGGATGTACAGCAACGACGACAAGCCCAGTGACATCGCGACCCGCGCCGCCAAGATCGCCCTCGAGCGCGCCGGCATCGAGCCAGGCGACCTCGACCTGCTCATCAGCACCAGCATCATCCGCGACTGGGACGAGCCCGGCACCGCCAGCTTCGTGGGCGGCAACCTGGGCGTACCCCACAGCTGCGACTGCTTCGACGTCAGCCATGCCTGCCTGGGCTTCGTCACCGGCATGGTCCAAGCCGCCAACGCCATCGAGCTGGGCCAGTGTCGCTACGCACTGGTGGTCACCGGCGAGAACTTCGCTCCGGGAATGCGCAACACCATGGACATCATGGGCGACCCCGATTGCGATCAGAAGACCTTCTTCGAGAACTTCGCCACCCTCACCCTGGGCAACTGCGGCGTCGCCTTCGTGCTGTCCCACAAGGACGTGTCCAACACCACCCACCGCATCACCGCTGCGCGGGCCCTCTCCGCCACCGAGCACAACCGCCTCTGCGTGGCCAACCGCCTGCAGATGCACGCTGACCCTGTAGGACTCAAGATCCACGGCCTCAACCTGGTGGACGAGACCTGGCCTCACTTCCTCGAGGCCTCGGGTTGGGAAAAGCACACCATCGACCACTTCATCTGCCACCAGGTCGGCGTGCGTCACATCACCGAAGCCCTCGAGCGCATGGGCGTGCCCGTGGACCGCGGCTTCCTCACGGTCACCTACCTGGGCAACTGCGGCTCGGCCGCCGTCCCGGTCACCATGGCCGAAGCCCTCGAGGCGGGCATCGTGAAGCCGGGTCACAGGATCTGCTTCAACGCCGTGGGCTCCGGCCTCGGTACCATCCAGCTCGGCATCGAGTGGTAGGTCGTTGACCCCGGACCGGCCGCGGGTGGAACGCTCGGAACGAAGCGCGGCCCTGCCGGCTCCGGTGCGCGAGCTCTACCCCTGGACCGGCCACACGGTGGCCTCCGACGGGGTGGCTCAGCACTTCATCGACGAGGGTGAGGGTCCCGTGGTGCTCATGGTCCACGGCAACCCCACCTGGTCCTTCTACTACCGTGAGCTGGTGCGCGACCTGAGCGCCGACCACCGCTGCGTGGTGCCCGATCACATCGGCTGTGGCCTGTCAGACAAGCCGGCGGAGTGGGGCTACCGCATCGCCGACCACATCGATCGACTGCAGCTGCTCATCGAGACCCTCGACCTGCGGGACATCACCCTGGTGGTCCACGACTGGGGCGGGGCCATCGGCTACGCGGCGGCCATCCGCATGCCCGAGCGCTTCAGCCGCTTCGTGGTCTTCAACACCGCCGCCTTCCTGCTGCCGCTGCCCATGGCCCTGCGGGCCCTGCGCATCCCCGGCTATGGTCACCTGGTGGTCCAGGGGCTCAACGGCTTCCTGCACATGGGCATGAACATGGCGGTGGGCCACAGGGAGCGCTTCACCCTCGCGGTGAAGCAGGGCTACTTCGCCCCCTACAGCAGCTGGGCCGAGCGCCAGGTCATCCGGCGCTTCATCGAAGAGATCCCCATCGAGAAGGGCCACCACAACCGCGCCCTGCTCGAGACCTTGGACCAGGGCCTGCCCGCCCTGCTGGATCGGCCCCACATGGTGTGCTGGGGCACCCAGGACCCGGTCTTCCACACCGGCTACCTGGAAGCCTGGCGTGAGCGCCTTCCCGGCCGAGAGTTCCACGTCTACGACGACTGCTCCCACTGGGTGGTCGAGGAAGCCTCCGACCGCATCCTGCCGTTGATGAGGGACTTCTTCGCTCGGAACCCTCTCGAGGGCTAGCCCTCCCAGTGCAGGCCCAGGGCGGCCTGGAAGCTGCGCCAGTCCCAGTCGATGTCGTAGTCGCTGCTGGATGAGGGGAAGGCGCCTGGTGTGTAGTCGGGGAAGTTGGTCTCCCGGATGCGAGCCTCTCCGTCCAGGCTCGCCGTCCAGTGCTCCCCGAGGCGGTAGCCCAGCTCCAGTCCGCCCATGCCCCGCCGATCCCAACGCCGATCGCCGTCGTCGTCCAGCGCGGGGTGGGAACCCCCCTCCGCGTAGCTGTCCGGGCCGTAGCGACGCAGCCACAACTCACCCCGGGCGGTGAGGGTCAGGTCGTCGCTGGCGGCCCACTCGAGCCTCGAGCTGGGGTGGTGGCCCCGGTAGGAGTAGTAGCCATCGAACAGGTCCTCCACGATCTCGTAGCCGTAGCCGACGCGCAGGGACAGGGGGCCGGGCTCGAAGCGCAGCCTGGCGCGGGGCTCGATGTCCAGCACCCGATACTCGGGGTTGGGCTCCTCGCTGCTGGCGTGGGTCAAGCCGGTGCCCGCATCCCGGGCGAAGGTGTGGCTGTAGGCCCGCAGCTCGGCGGTGCCGCCCAGGTCGAAGCGCCAGCGTTCCCAGTCCCGACGCCAGCCCAGCTCCGACGTAAGCCGGAGGTGGTCCCCCGGGATGATGTGGGTGGGGGCCAGCTCGGGGTCGTAGTCGGGGTCCTCGACGTAGTCGAGCCGCCGCAGCTGGGCCTCGAGCCCGAAGCGGTGGCCGTCCCAGGGCAACAGATCCCACTGGGCCCGAAGGCGTGGCGAGGCGAAGCTGTGTCGGTTCGTGGGGGTCGGCTCCCCCTCGACATCGGGCTGATATGGATCGAGCCAGCCCGGTCGCCACACGCCGTAGCCGCCCCCATAGAGCAACACACGGTGAATCCCGGACTTGTATCGCGCCTTGAGCCCGGCCTTGCCCCGGCTCTCGGCCAGCGCGATGCCGAAGGTCTGACGATGGGAGAGGTCAACGGGCAAGCCGAGGGTCCAGCCCTCGAGATCCGCGGAGGGGCGAAGCGCGAGCTCGGTCCAGCTGGCCGGGCCACGCTCGGGGTGGATGCCGTCCCCGGCCAGCACGCCCAGGGCCTGGGAGGCTCGGGTCTCGAGATCCACGCCGGCCTGGGCGGTTCCGGGGATGAGAAGGGCCACCGCAGCGAGGGGGATAGCGTGCGCGTCCATCAGCTCTCCCTCCCCGCTGCAGTGGTGCATAGATCTTCGTCGGTCCGCGCCTGGAGGGTCTCGAGGTCCGGGTCCAGGGCCTGCAGGCGACAACGGACCACCGGGGCCTCCGGGTGCAGGCGCAGGGACTCCTCGTAGGCTCGGCCCGCCTCGTCCAGCTCTCCGGAGAGCTCGAGGGCCAGCCCACGGGTGCTGTGGACCTGAGGAATCTCCGGAGCCAGCGCGATGGTCTCGTCCATGAGCGCCACCGCCCAGCTCAGATCCTCGGGCTCGCCGTCCGCGATCCAGGCGCGGGCCACGGCCAGGCGCACCGCTACGCTGGCGGGCGCGCGCTCCACGGCCAGCTGCAGCGCGCGGTGACCCCCGGTGTGGTCGCCCAGCACCAGCTTGGCGCGGCCCAAGCCGGCCAGGGCCAGGGCGGAAGACTCGACGTGGTTCCGGGCCGCCTGGTCGGCGAACAAGCGGGCCGCCTCGGAGCTGCGTCCCTGGCGGAGCAGCAGGTGGCCCAGCGTCAGCTGGGCCTCGATGTCTGCAGGAGAAAGCTCGAGGGCGCGCCGGACACTGGCCTCGGCTGCCTCCAGCTCACCGGTGCGCGCCAGCGCGCGGCCCTGCAGCAACGCGATCCACGGATCCCGGGGGGACTGACGGGCAGCTCGCTCGAGCGCCACCACGGCCTGGTCGTCCTGGCGATCCACCAACAGCCAGTAGCCGTACTCGGCCCACAGCCCGCCCTGCTTCGGGTTGCGCCGCACCAGGCGTTGGTAGCGCTCGAGGGCTTCGTCCAGCTCCGCGCGGCGAGCCAGGGTGCGTGCTTCGTCGTGCAGTGTTCCGGCGGAGTTGCCCAGGGGGGCGTCGCCGGGGCCGTCCTCGTCGAAGAACAGTCCACTGGAGGGGAGGATGCTCACGGTGACCCGGTCGACGTGCTGCCGGCTCACGCGGGTCTCCACCACCAGCAGCACCAGCAGTGCAGCGACGGTCAGGGCGAGCACGGGGCCGAGCTTGTGGGCGTTGCCGGACATCAGGCCACCTCCTCGAGCGCCAGCCCGAGGCCGCGCTGGTTCACGTTCTGGATCTCGAGCCCCGGGCGGGCGTTGATCTCGAGCACCAGCGGGCCCTGCTGACGGTCCACCACCACGTCCACCCCCAGAAAGCCCAGGGGCACCGCACGTGCGGCCTTGACCGCCGTCGCCAGGGTCTCGCGCCACAGCGGCAGCTGCATTCCCACCAGGGAGACGCCGCTATCGGGATGGTGGGTGAGGGCCTGGCGCGCGCAGACCGCGCGGTCCACCCTGCCGGTGTCGAGATCCACCGCCAGGCCGATGCCGCCCTGGTGCAGGTTGGCCTTGCCGTCCGACTGCGCCGTGGGAACCCGCACCATGGCCATCACCGGCCGGGTGTCCAGGGTGATGATGCGCAGGTCGCACAGCCCGTCCTGCCACAGGCTGGCGAAGACGGGATCCGGGTAGATGCGCGGCTCCACCATCACCCGATCCTTCAAGGCACCCCGGGCGTAGGCACCGAAGAGGATGTTGGCCAGCCAGGTGCGCAGCTGATCCTCGGACAGCTCCCGCCCGCCGGCCTTGCGCCACAGCCCCGGGGCGAGGTTGTCGCCCACCACCAGGATGCCGTTCCCCCCGCCGCCCAGCGAGGGCTTGACCACGAAGTCGCCGCGGTCCTCGAGGATCTCGAGAACGCCACCCAGCTCGTACAAGCCCTCCGCGGTGGCCAGGTTGTCGGGCACGGGAACCCCTGCCGCCGCCAGCACCTCTTTGGCCAACAGCTTGTCGTCCGCCAGGCGATACAGGTGCCGTGGATTGCGGTCGTAGACCAGCTCCACGTTGCGCCTGTTCATGCCGAAGATCCCGCTCAGGGACAGGCGCCAGCGAAAGCCGCGGGGGCTCATGCCGCCACCTCCCGAGGGATGAGTTGCCGGAAGCGCAGGTACTCGGACAGCCGCATGCCCACCCAGCGGCCAAGGTACACATCCGCCGCGAGCACCAGCAGCAGCAGCTCCGGGAACTCGAGCATCAGGGCCTGCAGGGCCAGGCTGTTCATCACCAGGTAGCAGGCCAGGATCACCACCAGGGTGCCCCCCAGCTCACGGCCCGCGTCCCGCAAGCCGCGCTCCTCGAGGGCCAGGTAGAGGCGCTCGGCGGTGATGGCCAGCACGGCGATGGGGAACATGGCCACATACGACAGGGCATGCAGGCCTACACGATCCGCCGCCAGGCTGGTGAGCAGCAAGGCCGAGGTCACCGCCGCCAGCAGGATGGCCAGGGTGGGTGAGTGCAACAAGCGCAGGTGTTGGACCGCCCAACGCACCGACACCACCAGCACCACCACCACCAGCAGGCCCACCAGGCCCCACAGGGCCCCGGTCGCGCTGGCGGCGCCGGCGATGAGGGCGGGCAGGAAGGTGCCGAAGGTGGGCATGCCCACCACGTTGCGGAACAGCACGACCACCAGGGCACCCACGGGCAGGATCAGCAGGGTGCGCAGCAGGGAGAACGGCAAGCCCAGGCGCTGGAACAGGGCCCACAGGTTCAGGGACGAGGCCCCAGCCATGGCGCGGGGGGAGGTGACAAGCTCGCTGTCCACCACGAAGCGCGGAGAGAACTCACCCACACCGGCGTGCTCGAACAAGGGCAGATCCCCGCGCGCCACTGTGATCCAGTGCGACGGCTGGGCCGCGAAGAGGCCATGGGTGGGGCAGAAGGGCACCCAGTTTCCCGCCACCCAGACCTCCGCCCAGGGGTGGGGGGCGCCAGCTCGCCCTCGCTCCAGGACCAGTCCCTCGACGAGCCGCGCCGGAAACCCGCTGGCTCGGGCCAGGGTCACGAAGGCGCGGGCGCGGCCCCGGGGGCTGGCGGTGCCGCTTCGGAGCGCACCGAGCACCTCTTCGCCTTCACCGTCGGGCGCTGGGGTCAGCGCCTGAGTGGCGACCATGATGGCTTCGAGACGGGGCACGAGCAGGCCGCGATCCGTCCCAAGCTTCCGCACAGCTTCGCGGACATCGGCCTCGTCCACAGGCAACGCCGGTTCGGGGCGCAGGTGGACGGCCACGTCCTGAGGGTAGGCCTCGGGCACCCACAGGCCGGGATCGAGCTCCACCTCGAGGGCCGAGGTGAGCACCGACATCCGGTGGCGCACCACCGTGCCGTCGGCCACCCGCCCACCGGTCCAGCGCACCCGCCGGTTGGGTCCGTCCTGGGACGCGGTCAGGCGCATCCCGGGAGAGCTGTCGTCCTCGAGCACGATCTCCTGACGCCGGTCGCCCGAGGGCAGGTAGGCCGCCAGGCTGGCTGGGCCACCTTCGCCATCCAGTTCGAGCTCGTAGACCAGATCCCAGCGGGTGCGTGGGAGCAGATCCGACAGGGCCTGGCCCTGGATCACGGTCTTGTAGAGCACGGACAGCAGGGGGATCAGACAGAGGGTCAGGATGAGCCAGGTGTGGCGCAGGCCTGGCCGATGAGGACGGTCGGCTGGGTTCATGGGGCTACCGTGGACGCGGGTGCTCAGGTTCGACACAGAAACGCAGCGCGGGCGACACCCGGGGCGGGATAGTTGTCATCAAACGTCACAAATGAAGACAACTCAGCTGACACGTTCTTGACACACCGGCTCGACTCGCGGCGTGGCACCGACGCCTCTCACCAGCCACATCGTGAATGCAGCAGCAGAGCAACAAGGATCGCCCTGAACTTCCGCCATCAGCGACAGGGTCCGGGTGAACTTCCTCTTTGGAGCCCGGCCAATGCGGCGAGATGGCGAAAACACAGGTTCGCTGGTTGACCACTTCGAGGAGAACACGCACTGGGAGCAAAAAACGGAAGTTCGGGGCGACCCTGTCGCCAAAATCGGAAGTTCGACCCCATCCTTGTTGCTCACCATCACCGCTGCGCAGCGAAAACCACAGATAGGGGCGGGATTCAGCCCCATCCGCCATGGCACCGCCCATCGGTCCGCGGTAAACCCCCGCTCCGCCAGGAGGGCCCCCATGTCCGACAACCGCAACATCGCCGCCATGCTGCGCGCGCGCGCCGAGGAACAGCCCGACGCCGTGGCCATTCGCTTCATGAAGCCCCACGCCGGTCCGGGCCATGCCCAGCCCCGGGCCGAGATCACCTACAAGGAGCTGATCACCGCCGCCGACCGCTACGCCCACGGGTTCCAAAAGGCCGGCATCACCCGCGGCATGCGCACCCTGGTGCTCGCGTCTCCGAGCCTCGACTTCTACGCCTTCATGTTCGGCCTGTTCGAGCTGGGGGCGGTGCCGGTGTTCCTGGATCCGGGCATGGGCATCCCCAACATGCTGAAGTGCATCGAGCAGAACAAGCCCGAGGCCATGATCGCCCTGCCGATCATCCACGCGGTGGCCACCTTCGTGCGCAAGCCCTTCGCCAACGTGAAGATCAACGTCACCGTGGGCTCCCGCTGGTTCTGGGGCGGCGCTACCCTGCAGCAGGTCTACGACCTGGGCGGTGACGAGCCCTGGGAGCTGCCGCACTTCGAGCCCAAAGAAGAAGCCGCCATCATCTTCACCTCCGGCTCCACCGGCCCCCCCAAGGGGGTCAGCTTCGGTCACGGCGCCTTCTACGAGGTCACCACCAACATCGGTGAGATGTTCGGCTACGGGCCCGGTGATGTGCACATGGAGGCGTTTGCCAGCTTCGTGTTCTTCGACGCCTGCCTGGGCATGACCACCGTGGTGCCCGACGCCAACCTCACCAAGCTGGCGGGCGCCGAGCCGCAGGTGTTCATCGACGCCATCAACGGCGTGCCCTGCACCTCGGCCTTCGCCTCCCCCATCGTGTGGGCCAAGCTCACCCGCCACTGCGAGGCCAGCGACGAGACCCTGCCCACCCTGCAGCGCGCCGTCACCACCGGCGCCCCCATCCACGCCGACATGCACCGGCGCTTCCACGCGCTGGTGGGCCCCGACGTCACCCTGCACACCCCCTACGGCGCCACCGAGTGCCTCACCGTGGCCAGCTTCGACAGTCGCCGCATCCTGGTAGAGACCTGGCCCGAGACGGCCAAGGGTGCGGGCACCTGTGTCGGTACTCCGGTGCCCGGCGCCGACGTCTACATCATCGGTGTCACCGAAGACGCCATCCCCGAGTGGAACGACGGCCTGATGCTGCCCGCGAACGAGATCGGCGAGATCACCGTGGGCTCCGGCGTGGCCAGCCCCGAGTACAAGGAGCGCCCCGACGCCAACGCTGCAGCCAAGATCCAGCAAGGCGACCGCATCCTGCACCGCATGGGCGACCTGGGCTACCTCGACGAGCAGGGCCGGCTGTGGTTCTGCGGCCGCAAGTCCCACCGCATCGAGACCCCCACGGGCCTCGTTCCCGCCGTACCCGTCGAGAACATCATCAACGAAAACCCCGCAGTGTTCCGTTCGGCCCTG
>CAZHIK010000045.1:0-10423 GCA_964532635.1 uncultured Enterobacterales bacterium | reverse complement strand
GGTGGGCCTGGGCGCCCGGGGCCACGAGGTGCCGGTGCTGCTGGTGGAGCTCGAGCAGGGTTCCGAGTGGTCCGCCAAGCTCGAGAAGCAGCTGTACGCTCAGCTCGAGGGCAGCCGCTGGGAAGGCGTGATCACCCAGATGGAGCCCTACCAGGGCTTCCCGGTCGATCCCCGCCACAACTCGAAGATCCGCCGCGAAGACCTCAAGGCCTGGGCCGAGACCCGCTTCGCGTCCGCCAAGCCCCAGATCGAGAGCAAGGGCCCCTGCTGATGGGTGGCCGGGGCCTCACCCGTGCGCGACCCGCTGGGTGGGGGTAAACCCCGCCCCTACAGACCCCCCATGCAGGGGCGGGGTTCATGCCCGCCCGCTGGAGCGATGACATGAAAGCACTCGTGACCGGTGGAGGCGGCTTCCTGGGCCGCAGGTTGGTGGAGTTGCTGCTCCAGCAAGGTGACGAGGTCACCGTGGTGGCCCGCAGCCGCTACCCCGAGGTGGAAGCCCTGGGCGCCAAGTGCGCGCAGGTGGACCTGCGGGACAAGGGCAAGCTGGTGGGGGCCGTGCAGGGCCACGACGTGGTCTTCCACGTGGCGTCACGCACCGGCTTCTGGGGCAAGCGGGGAGCCAACGACTACTGGGCCATCAACGTCGACGGCACCAACAACCTGCTCGAGGTGATGGAGGCCGTGGGTGTGAACCGCCTGGTCTACACCTCCACCCCCTCGGTGGTGGGCTACGCCCAGGACGTGCAGAATGGTCCCCAGGACCTGCCCTACGCCGATCCCCACGAGAGCATCTACCCGGAGTCCAAGGCGGCGGCCGAGGCCGAGGTACTGCGGGCCAACAACCGCACCATCGCCACCGTCTCCCTTCGCCCCCACCTCATCTTCGGCCCGTGCGACAACCACCTGGTGCCGCGGCTGGTGGAGCGAGGCGCGGCGGGCAAGCTGCCCATCATCGGCGACGGCACCGCCAAGGTCGACGTCACCTACATCGACAACGCCGCCTGGGCCCACATCGACGCCGCCAACGCGCTCATCTCCCACGAGGCCCCCTGCGCCGGCAGGCCCTACTTCATCGGCAACGAACAGCCCGTGGTGCTCTACGACTGGATCAACGAGATCCTGGAAGGCCTGGGCCACCCCCCGGTCACCAAGAAGCTGTCCCGCGACACCGCCCGCAAGCTGGCCGCCGCCATGGAGTGGGCCTGGAACAACCTGCCCCTCCCCGGCGAGCCCCGGCTCACCCCGTTCCTGATCGACGGCTTCGCGCGGCACCACTGGTACGACCCGGAGCCGGCCCGACGGGACCTGGGCTATGAGCCGCGGGTGAGCATGGACGAGGCGATGAAGAGGACCATCGGGTGGTTGAAGGAGCGGGAGTAGCTCCTACAACCGCTGCCGCACATCCTCCGGCAGCACATCATCCAGGAGCTCGAGCAAGGCCAGGCGATCCCCGCCCGGGGCTGGCTCCGACTCCAACGCCGCTCCACCGTCGTCCTCCGGCTCCAGGTCTTCCGACAGGCAGACCGGCAGGGTTTCGGGGGCCACGTCGTCCGGAGGAGGAGGCGGTTCCCAGCGCACCGACAGGCAGGGGCGCGGCGGATCGTCGGGGGGCCTGGGCGGGGACAGGCAGGGGCGCACGACCTCGGGGGGCACCGGCGGCTCCTCGACCTCGGGGATCTCCGGCTCGTCGGGCGGCGGCTCCTCGGGCGGCGGCTCCTCGGGCGGCGGCTCCTCGTCGGCGGGCGGATCCAACAACTCCTCCGGCGGAGCCACGCTCAAACACGGACCGACGTACTCTTCGTCGCCCTGCTCCATCACCGGCGTGAGGCAGACGCAGGCGTTGCAGCCAGCACCGCCGGCCAGGCCCAGGGCCAAGAGCACGGACAGGGGGAGCGGATCTCGGGACATGCTGTCCTCCAGCACAGGGTTCGCGCGTCCTGAGACCATACCAGCAGTTAGGAGTTCGAGGAGGCCACCACGGCATGCGCACCCCCAGCCAAGGCGGGACCGAGCCACGGCGGCAGGACGGCCCCGGCTACCTGCTGGGCCAGGGGCGTATCGAACAGCTGGCGGCCCGGGCCCGAGCCTTCCGCACCAGCCCCCGGCTGCTGGGGGTCACCCGAGCCGAGATCTACGTCGGCTCGGCCTGCAACCTGGCCTGTACCTACTGCAACAGCCGCCACCGCCGCGAGCCTCCCTGGGCCCCCGGCGCCCTCGAGGACCTGATCGACAACCTGGCCGCCACCGGCACCCGACACCTGCAGTGGACCGGCGGCGAGGCCACCCTGCACCCCAGCCTGCCCGCCCTGGTGGCCCGGGCCACGGCCCTGGGCATGGACTCCTCCATCTCCACCAACGGCACCGCGGATCCCGCCGTGTACCAGGCCCTGGTGGACGCGGGCATGGGGCGCTTCTACTTCTCGCTGGACCTGCTCGAGGCCCGTGCCTTCGATCGCGAGACCGGCAGCCAGGGGATGCTGACCCGGGTGGTGGACAACATCGTCCGGCTCTGCCGACAGCCCCCCGGCCGCCGCCCCCACGTCACGGTCAACTCCATCTTGGAGCCCGACAGCGTCCGGACCCTGATGCAGCACCGCGGGCAGGCCCTGCGGGAGCTGCTGCAGTGGTGCCAGCAGGTCGGGGTGGACGACTTCAAGTTCCTGCCAGCCTCCCGGGCAAAGCTGATCACCATCTTCGAACAGCCCGGCTCCTGGGCCGACTTCGAGGCGCTGTGCCAGCGCGAGGTGCCCGCCCGCTACCCCATGTTCCACTACCGCCTGGGCAACCTGCGCACCGGCGGCCACGGCCTGCGCGGTGCCGGCCCCCACCCGTGCTGGTTCTGCCTGGACGACCGCGCCTTCGACAGTGGTGGGGCCTACCCCTGCATCGTGCGCCTGCGCGAAGGGGCCCCGCCCTTGTTCCTCCACAGCCACGACCACGACACCCGGCTGCGCAACCTCACCACCTTCCTGGCCGCCGACCGCAGCCAGGACCCCATCTGCCGGGCCCACTGCTACGACATCTACAGGGAGCTTTCCCAGGCGGCGGCCTCTCGCCTCACCGACACAGAGGAGCGCTGAGTTGCCCCCCCGGCTGCGCTTCGACGCCAACGAGCGCGCCGACCTGCACCTGCACACCCACCACAGCGACGGGCTGCACAGCCCCGAGGCCCTGGTTGCCATGGCCGTGGACGCTGGCCTGGCCGCCATCGCCATCACCGACCACGCCACCACCGCCGGGGTCATTCCCGCCTGCCAGGCCGGAGCCCGGCGGGGCCTGCACGTGCTCCCCGGGGTTGAGCTGAACAGCAGCGAGGGCGACCTGCTGGGCCTGTGGATCGATGTCCACGATCCGGAGCTGCAGCGCTTTCTGGTACAACTCCGCGCTCAACGCACCGCCCGCAGCCGGGACACCGTGGAGCGCCTCACCACCCTGGGGATGCCCCTGGACTGGGAGACGATCCAGCGACAGGCCGCCCCCGCCGCCCCCATGCGCAGCCACATCGCCAGCGCCCTGGTGGCTGCGGGCCACTGCATCGACGTTGACCAGGTCTTCGACCGCTGGCTGGGCCACGGCCGGCCCGCCTGGCTGCCGGGGGAAGCACCGAGCCTGAAGACCTGCTGCCTGGCCATCCAGCAGGCCGGCGGCGTGGCGGTGGAGGCCCACCCCCTGTTCCACGTGGCACGCTCGGGACAGGACCCCGCCGAGCGCTGCGCCCGCCTGGCAGAGCTGGGGGTCTGCGGATTGGAGGCCCTCCCAGCGCCCGAACCGTCCCTCGAGGGCGCCGCTCTGGGCCTCGCCCTCGCTGCCCGCCGCCACGACCTGCTGGCCATGGGTGGCAGCGACTTCCACGGCGCAGGGCTCACCCGCGCCCAGCTGGCCCAGCACACGGTCGGAGGCCACACCCTTCGGGCGCTCCAGGACCGCCTGCCCGCCCACAGCATCCATCGTGACGCCATCAAGCGGGTGGCCTGGCGCGCCGCCCACCTGGAGGCCGCCGAGCTCGCCGCGAGCTTCGAGCCCACCACGGTGGTGCTCGAGCGGCTGCACCGCAGGGATCTGCTGTCGCTGCAACCCCCGCCGGAGCGCCCCGATCCCTACCCGCTCGGCCGACCCTTCGTGCTGCTGGGTCCAGGAGCCCTGGCGCACCGAGCCCAGATCCAGGCGCAGCTGCACGCCGAGGGGGCCCAGCGCCTCAGCACCGTCGAGGGCACCGACTACCCCACCACCGCCTGGACCCTCTACGAGATGTTCGGCGGATGTCGCCCAAGGGACGCCCGGGACCTCACGCGCTTCGAGCTGGATCGCCACCTGTGGGGAGAGGCCGCCGAACGGTGCTGCCTCATCTACTACGATCCGCCCTCCGGGCAGGACTCCGAAGATCTCAAGGCCCTCCTGCGCCGAGGCATCGGCCAGATGCGCTTCTATCGTGTGGTCTTCGACCTGCTGCGGGACACCTGCTTCACATCGTTCCTGCACATGCCGGACCCACAGGATGTGGACCGGGAGTGCTGGCACCTGCGGCGCCTGGGACTGGCCGACCCGCTTGGACCCTGACGTGACGACGGGACCGAATCCGTTAGGAGGCGCGCGAGGGCACCCCGGACCGGCACCCCCGGGGAGCCATTGAGCCTGCCATGAAGAAAGTCATCATCGTCCTGGTCGTCCTGATCATCCTCGGTCTGCTCTGCGGCGGCATCCTCGCCATCGGCGGAGGTGTCGGCTTCTTCATGATGCGGTCCGCTCCCGAGCCCGTGGAGTTCGAGCCGGCCGAGATCCCGGCAGAGTTCGAGGCCATGATCGCCCCCGAGCCTGTGGAGCCCGAGCTCGTCGAGGTCGAGGAAGAAGGCGCCGAAGACGATCTGGCGGAAGGCGAGGAAGCCGGCGATGCCGAAGCCGAGCAGGCTCAGGCCCAAGCGGCCCCGGCCACCTCCACTCCCAGTCGCAGCTACGTCCGCAAGGCCCCCCCGCCCCTGCCCGAGCCCGAGCCCGTCGAGATCGCCCAGGAAGAGGAGTTCGACGAGGACGAGGAGCTCGACCTCGACGACCTGGACGCCCTGCTCGAGGACGACGATCCCATGGGCGACATCGAGATCCTCGACGACGAGCCCGAAGAGAAGGGCCGTCGCAAGAAGAAGCGTAAGAAGTAGCGCTGCGTAGCCGCGTCAGAACGCCAGGCCCAGCCCCAGGTTGGCACCGATGCGCTGGTCGTAGACCTGGACCATGGGTTCGTAGGGCTCGATGTCTTCGAGGGGCACCACGATGTGGCGGGCCTGCATGTCGATGACCAGGTCCACCGTGAGGTGGTCCACCACCTCGTAGCTGAGCTCGTAGCTCTGCTCCTGGACGAACACCCCCGTCCACTTCTCGGTGCCGATGGCGGCCTCGGCCATCAGCTCGAGGCCGAAGCCCGTCTCCACGCCGCCTCGCACGCCACCGTAGAAGGAGGTGAAGCCCCAGGGGAAGAACCACAGCGCCGCCGGGCCACCGTCAGGGGACCAGTGGGCTGGCACAGGAACGGCGGTGGTGACGGTGCCGCCCGCGAGCCCCAACCACAGCCGGGTGTCGCCCAGGTCGTGGAAGTAGCGACCCTGGATGGTCGCGGTGAGGAAGTGGTCCCAGTACCCCAGGTCGAGGCCCTCGTTGTACCTGGCGAAGGCGTCGGTATCCACGCCCAGGTAGTGGCCGCGATAGCGCACATCCGCGCCCACGTAGGCGAAGGAGGGCACCCACCCGCGGGCCCGGAGGTCCAGCTCGGGCATGGGTTGGCGCGATGCGGTACCGCCGGGCACCAGCTCGCGGTCGGCGCCCTCGAGCACCAGGCTCTGCTCGTAGGGCAGGGGATCACCATCCGCGATGATGACCCGGGGGGTCTCATCCACGATGTACTCGTAGTCGTACATGCCCAGGCCCGCGGCGCCCCGCACGCGGAGCCAGCGGTGGGTGACGCCCTTGGCCTTGCGCTCCCTGGGCTCGCGCACCTTGGGTTCCTTGGGCTCGCGCTCCTTGGGCTGCTCGGGATCGGCCGCTGGCTGCTCGGCAGGCTCCGGCGCGTCGGCCACCGCGGGCTCGGGATCGGCCACCGGGGCATCCTCGCTCACGGGCACCTTCACGAACTGGAAGTGCTCGCCGTCTGTGGTGCTGACGGTGATCTTGAGGGGCTCGGACTGGCGCTTGGGCACCTCGAGGGTGGCTCGGTAGTTGCCTTGGCCCAACTCCTCGATGTCACTGGCGCTTCCGGCGCTGACCAGCAGGTCGAAGGTCTCGCCAACCACCCCGCGGAACTCGGCATCGGTGGCACTGATCTTCACGGTGAGGGTGGAGCCGGGCGCGACGGTGGCGGGCTGGACCTCCACCTCGAGGGCGGCCACCGGCGCGGTGGACGCCGGCTGGGGCTCGCGCTCAGCGGGGGTAGGTTCCACAGGAGCGGGGGTTGGCTCTGGCGCCACCTCGGGGGTAGGCGCCACCGCGACCGCGGCCTGGGGCATGCTGCCTGCGCGCAGCACGGGGAAGCGCTGGCTCCAAGTGTCCCGCAGGGCCCGTTGCCGCTCGGTACCGCTGAACCCTGGATCGGTGTCTCCGATCAGAGCGCCGGGGCCCTGAAGGATGGAGGTGATGGCCTCGAGGTCGCCGGCGCTGGCCTTCAGGACGGTGAGGCCTGCTGCCTCGCCCGCGGTGTAGCCCACACGGGCCACACCGCAGCCCGCGGTGGTGACGGAGGGGGGAAGGCCGCCATCACCGCTCTGCTGGCTGAGGGTGACCGCAACGCCCGGCACCGGGTGGCCCAGGTCATCGAGGGCCACCACCGTGAGGATGGTGCTGGACCATCCATCGGTGGCGAGACTCCGAGTGGTGGGAATGAGCAGCAGCTCACGAGCGGGGTTGCCGGTGGGGGTGCAGCCGGCATCCACCCAGATCTCGAAGGGACCATCCTGGGGCCTCACCCTGCCGCCGTAGACTCCATCGGTCCGATCCTCCACGCCGCCCTGCACGCTGGCACCGGCCGCGCCGAGGGTGAGGGCTTGACCGGGCAGGCCCAAACCCGCCGCGGTGACCGCCCCGAGGTAGACCTCCCAGTCCGCGCCGCCCCCTGGCGGTTCGGCGACATCGAGGCCGATGCGGTCGGGCAGGATGGGGACCACCTGGAAGGAGGCCTGCGGTCGAAACTGCTCGCCGTCGCCTGGCAGCGCGGCTCCCACCTGCACGGTGGTGGGGACCGTGACCACGGGGGGCGTGAAGTCGATCCGGTAGATGCCGTCGCCCTCGTAGACCGGCTCACCGACGGCACCAGCCGAGGCGGAGATCGCGGGACGCACCTCTGCGTCGGGTTCTCCCGCATCGGTGGCCACCACCAGGCGCAGCGGGATCTTCGCTTCGGGATCGGCCGGCACGCCCAGGTAGGGCACGATGAAGGTGGAGCGGGCGAAGGCGGGGATGCCCAGGTCGAGCTGAGAGCTGCCCTGGGGAGTGGTGACGGTGGCCTCGGCGATCCCGGGAGGCACCTCGAGGGGCACCATGGCTCGGCCCTGAGCGTCGGCCACCACCGGGCCGAACTCCCGCTCACCCACGGCGAGCAGCACGCTCGAGCCGGCACTGGCGACCACAGGGAAGTCCGCGCGCCCCACCAGCGGCAAGGTGATCTGGCGGTAGAGCCGATCGGGATCGCGGCGATCCACCACCGTGATGATGTCGAGGTGTGGGTAGTTGACCGGGGGCGCGGTGTACAGCGCGGTGACCCGCCCACCGCCCAGGTGGGTGGGGTTGGCGATGCTGCCAGCCATGGCCTTGATCTCGAGGTCCTCGACCGCCACGTCCGCGCCCGGCTCGAGCTGGAGCGACAGGGTGCTGGTGGCGCTGGGCCCGAGGGTGACCCTGGCAGGGCTGGCCTCGAAGCTCATGCCCGTGGGCAGCGGCGTCCCCATCTTCAGGTGGAAGGTGCGGGTGACCGGAGCCTTGGCCGGCGTGCGCGCCGAGAGCACCACCTGCAGATCCTGCGCTTGATCGGGTGGGGTCAGCTCGACGATGTAGCGGCCCGGCCCATCGGCCTTGAGCTTGCCCGCGGAGCCAGCGTTGGTGCTGACCTTGGCCTTGACCAACTCGAAGGGGCTTCCGTCGCTGTCCAGGGCCAGGACCGTGAGCCTCACGGGGCTGCTCGGGTCGGCCAGGACGGTCCCCGGAGGCACCAGCTCGATGAGCGCGCCGCTGGCATCCTGCGCCTGCGCGGTGCATGGGAGGAGAGACACGGCGAGGGCGAGCACGCCGGCCACCACGGGCGCAGCCAGGTGGGTGGTCGAGGGCGTCATGGCGTTTCTCCCAGGTCCGGGTCGTCCAGGATCGACTCGGGATCGTAGACTATGGGGTATCGTGGCCGCACGATCCAGCTCAGCGATTCTACAAATAATCCACCGCGCACAACGAGAACCCCGATGCCTGCGGTGGCTCCCGGACTTGGAGAGAACGTGCGACAACCGGCTCCAGACCTACGCTTCCACACCTGGGGGCCCCTTCTGGCCGGTGCGGTGGTTCTGCTCGCCTGCGATCCCCAACCCCAACCCACAGAGCCGGCCCCGCCACCGCCAGCGGCTGCACAATCGAGTCCCGACTGCCTGGAGGGTCAACCCCAGGCCTGCTTCAACCTGGGCAAGCAGCTCGACGCCGACGGGGACTCCGTTGGAGCGGCCCGAGCCTTCGAGCGAGCGTGTACGGACGATCTGTACGAGGCCTGCCTCAACCTCGGCGTGCTGCGGGCCGAGGGCCGAGGCGTGGAGCGGGACCCGGCCCTGGCGGTGGAGCTGTTCCGCCAGGCCTGCGATGGCGGCCTGCAGCCTGCCTGCGGCAACCTGGGCGTCATGCTCGCCCAGGGGCAGGGGGTGCCCGAGGACGCCGATGAAGCCGTCCGCGTCCTGGAGGGCGCCTGCGAGGCTGGCGACGCCAAGGCCTGCGGCAACCTGGGCGTGCTGTTCGACTCCGCCACAGGAGTCGACAAGGACGACGAGCGCGCCCGCCATTGGTTCGAGCGCGGCTGCGAGGCCGGAGAGGCCAGCGCCTGCTACAACCTGGGCACCAAGTACCTGCGGGGCAGCGGGGTTCCCAAGGACGTCGATCTCGTCGTGAGCTACTACGACCGAGCCTGCGACGGGGGTGACATGCTGGGCTGCAACAGCCTCGCGGTGATGCTGCTCAGGGATCCCAAGCTCGAGCGCGACGCCCCTCGGGCCATCACCCTGCTCGAGAAAGGCTGTGAGGCAGGTCATCACAAGTCGTGCTTCAACCTCGGATTTTCCTGTGAGACCGGCGACGGCGTGCCGGTGGACAAGGCCCGCGCAGCCGAGCTGTACCAGCGCTCCTGCGATCAGGAGCTCGCCATCCCTTGCCACAACCTGGCCAGGATGCTCCTGGCAGGCGATGGTGTTTCCATGGACAGCCAGCGCGGCCGAGCGCTCCTCGAGCTGGCCTGCGATCGGGGCTACGGCCCCTCCTGCGAAGCCATCGGCGCGTCCGACAGGCAGCCCCCGTCGGCTTCCCCCCCTTCCAAGGTCGGACTATAATCCAGCCGACCTGACCCACGGGTACCCCCATGAATCCTCACCTCCTCGCCCTCCTCGCCCTCGCCATTCCCCTGGCCACCGGCTGCGGCGACCCTGTCCCCAACACCGATCCAGGCCCTCCGGAGGCCGAGCCTCCGCCCACCCCGGCCGACGGTGAGCCTGCGGCCACCATCGAGCCCGGTGACGTCCCCATCGAGGGTGAGCCCCCCCCCGCCGGCGAGCCCTCCCAGAGAGACAACTTCGTAGTGGTCGAGGGCGAGGGTGTGCTGATCTCCGGCACGGTCAGCTACAGCGGCAGCGCCGAGGGCGGCCTGTTCCTCGACGTGCTCAACAGCGGCGACCCGAGCGCGGGCGACTCGATGATGCTGTTGCACTCCACCACCCTCGACGGCATGGGTGCGTTCAGCCTCGAGGCCCCGAAGAACACGGGCAAGGTCCGCCTCTGCGCCTTCATCGACGTGGACGACAACGGCCCCACCCCAGGGGACCCCAAGGCCATCAGCATCGAGCCCATCGACATCGAGGAGGCCCCCATCGCTGGCGTCGAGCTGGAGCTGCTCGACGACTGGGACACCCAGCACCCCGACACCCGCAAGGCCTACTCCTCTCCCTCCGACGGCACCAGCCCACCCATCCAAGCCGGCGGCGACGACGCGCCCCCTCCCCCGCCCGTGGATGGAGAGCCCGTCACCCCCGAAGGCCCGCCCGTGGAAGACGCGCCCGATGCCCCAACCACGCCCCCCGAGCCCGCGCCGGCCGAAGGCCAGGGCATCGAGCCCGGCGTAGGTGGCGAGGGCCTGCTGACCCCCGACCGCTCGAGCCACGACATGAGCTGTCCCTTCCACGGCCTCGGTCTGGCCTACCTCACCCAG
>CAZHIK010000044.1:0-20994 GCA_964532635.1 uncultured Enterobacterales bacterium | reverse complement strand
GCCGACCGTGGTCAAGCAGCTGCGCAAGGCCGCAAAGGCGCTGGGCACCGAAGCCCTGGAACAGGCCGATCACCGTTCGCTGGTAGACAACTTCACGGCCGCCGAGCTCGAGGAGATCCTCCATCGAACCGAAGCCTACATGGAGCTGGTGCGCGCGGCGCTGCAGCAACAGCGCTGCAAGGCGTGGGAGCTCGAGGTCGCCCTCGAGAGCGCCCAGGCGTAGCCTGGTTTTGTATACGCGCGTATACAAACGCGCTCGGAGGACAGCCTGCCTGCTATCCTTCCTTCCCTCGTGAAGGATGAGCATGGGTCGCTTCCTGCTGCGTCGCGCTGGGTACGCCGTGTTGCTGGTCTGGTTGGTGGTGACGCTGACCTTCGGCCTGCTCGAGCTGGCTCCGGGTGACGCCTCACTCCACTTCCTGGACCCCGACCTCCCCGCGGCACGGATCGACCAGCTTCGCACGCAGTGGGGCCTGGACCGACCCGCGCCGGTCCGGTACCTCCACATCGTGGGCAACCTCGCCCAGGGACAGCTCGGGGTGAGCCTGGTGCACGCCCGACCCGTGCGGGAGCTGCTGCTCGAGGCCCTGCCTCCGACCCTGCAGCTGTCGGGCCTGGCGCTGGTGCTGGCATTCGGGCTGGGCATACCCCTCGGGGCGTGGCAGGCCTACCGCGCCGGGAGCCGCGCAGAGCAGGCAGTCGGACTGCCCCTGTTGACCGTGTATGCCATGCCGGAGTTCTGGCTGGGGATGCTGCTGGTCATGGCTCTGTCGGGCGGCCTCGCCCTGTTTCCATCGTCGGGCATGGTCTCCTGGAACCACGCTGACATGGGCATGCTCGCGCGCACCACCGACCTCCTGCACCACCTGGTGCTGCCGGTGGCGACCCTGGTGCTGCCTGCCATGGCGTGGGTCGCACGGCACCAGCGTGCCGCGATGCTCGATGTGCTGAGGTCCGACTACATGCGCACCGCCAGAGCAATCCGCCTTCCCCCGAGCAGGCTGCTGTTTCGCCACGCGCTGCCTTCGGCATTGTTGCCCATCCTGACCCTGGCGGGCGTCTCGCTTCCCGCCCTGATCTCCGGCTCTGTCGTGGTGGAGACCGTGTTCGCCTGGCCGGGAATGGGGCGGCTGATGGTCGAAGCCATCCTGGGGCGGGATTCACCGGTGATCGTGGCCTGCTTCCTCTTGTACGCCTTGCTGGTGGTCCTGGGCTCACTCGCCGCGGACCTGCTGGCCGCCTGGGTGGATCCCCGGCTGAGAGACGGGGGCGTCCCATGACTGGAGCCGCCACCATCGGGAGGCTTCGAGCCGGGCTGCTGGCAAGACCTCGAGCTGCTGCGGGCCTGGCTCTGATCCTGCTGTTGGCCGCAGGCTCCCTCCTGGCGCCCCTGCTCGCGCCCCACGATCCTGCGGCGCTGCACGTGGGCCCCAGCCTGGCCCCCCCCTCCCTCGAGCACTGGCTGGGCACCGACCTGCACGGGCGCGACCTGCTGTCGCGGCTGCTGTGGGGCGGACGGGTTTCGATGGCCGTGGGGCTGCTGTCCGTCGGCCTGTCGGTCGCGCTGGGCTGCACCCTGGGCCTGATCGCAGGCTGGTACCGGGGCGTCTCGGAGTGGCTGATCATGGGAGCCACGGATCTGTTCCTGGCCATGCCACGGCTGCTGCTGGTGCTCGCTGTCATGGGGCTGCTGCGGCTGTCGGGAGCCGCGAGCCTGCTGGCGATGGTGCTGGTCCTGGGGGGTACGGGGTGGATGACGATGGCTCGAATGGTGCGGGCCATGGTGGCCTCCAAGGCCCGAGGCCCCCTCGCGGGAGCCGCGGTGGCCCTGGGGCTGCCCACCTGGCGCATCCTGTTCGTACACCTGCTCCCCCAGACGCTCTCTCCTGTGCTGGCCCACGCCACGCTCAACCTGGGACGTGTGGTGCTGGTGGAGGCCTCCCTGTCGTTCCTGGGCCTCGGAGTACCCCCGCCGACGGCAAGCTGGGGAGCCACAATCGCGATGGGCCGGGAGTGGCTGCACTCGGCCTGGTGGATCAGCACCGTCCCGGGGCTTGCGTTGGTGGGCCTGGTGATCGGGCTCGAGCTGCTCGGAGGGGCTCTCCGGAAGCAGTGACGCGGAAACGGGACATGCGGGGCGGGCTAAGTGTCCGTCCTGGATTCGAGGAGATCACGATGAAGCTGCGCACGTTCCTGCTGATGCTGCTGCTCGGTGGCGGATGCCCCAGCGCCGAACAAGCTCCACCCCCCGCCGAACCACCGGCCGAGCGGGTCGCGTTCGTGGGCATCCCTGCCGACGTGGGATCCCTGAACCAGCACTTCGCCCGCAGCTCGCTGGACGCCATGGTCTCCGAGCATCTCTCCCTGTTCCTGACCCGCAGCGAGTTCCGGGACGGGCGCTTGGTCGTAGAGCCTGCGCTGGCCGAGTCGTGGAGCCTCTCTCCCGATGGTCGCATCCTCGAGCTGGACCTTCGCGAGGACAACACCTGGCACGATGGCACCCCGGTCCGCGCCCAGGACGTCGTGTTCACCTTCGGACTGCTGGCCGAAGAGGACATGGGGAGCCGCTTGGCGGGAGTGATGGGCCTGGTGGCGCACGATGGGATCGAGGCCCACGGTGAGCACACCGTGCGCTTCGGGTTCGACAACCCCGTAGTGCTCGATGAGATCCTGCCCCAGCTCGGTGGCGTGGTGCTGCTGCCCGAGCACCTGTTGGCCGCGGTACCCCCCGCCGAGCTTCGTGGTCACCAGTTCAACCGTTCGCCCGTGCTCAACGGCTGCTGGGAGCTCGACGAGTGGACACCGGGCACCCAGCTCATCTCCAAGGCCCGACCCTGGGGCTCGGGCCAGGCCGCCTGCGAGCCGCAGCTGGACCGCGTCGTGTTCAGGGTGCTGCCCGAGTACGCCACCCGCCTGCTCGAGCTGCGCGAGGGGAGACTGGACATCCTGGCCGATGTCCGCGTGCAGGATGCCGCAGGGCTCGGCCGGGAGCACCCCGAGATCGAGCTGCACCGCCGTGGGCCGCGCAGCCTGGTCTACGTGGGATGGAACCAGCGAGCAGCAGACGGTGCGGAGCCCCACCCCATCCTGGGCGACCCCGCCGTGCGGCGCGCTCTGGCCCAGGCCGTCGACGTCGACGCCATCATGCGCGACCTGTTCCACGATCCCGTCGGCGGCGAGACCTACGCCCAGCGCGCGGTGGGCACCATCACGCCCGCCCTGGCGGGCTTGTCCACCGCGGACATCGAGCCTCTCGGCTACGATCCCGCCGCCTCACGCGCCGCCCTCGCGGATCGAGGGTGGGTGGACAGCGACGGCGATGGGGTGCTGGACCGAGACGGCCAGCCCTTCAGGATCGAAGTGCTCACCATCGCCAGCGCCGCGTCTCGAGCCCAGGTGGGGATCTACCTGCAAGCAGACCTGGCCGAGATCGGAGTGGCCGTAGACATCACCAAGCTCGAGCGCACGGCCTGGATGGACCGCGCCGGCCGTGGCGACTTCGACGCCTTGCTCGGAGGATGGTCGGCCTCGCTGTTCGTGGACCCGGCCTCCGTCTGGCACTCCGGTCCCGACGCCCACTGGAACTGGATCGGGTACGCCAATCCCTCGGTGGACGCGCTGATCGAGCGAGGCATGACCGCGAAGACACCAGAGCGGGCCATGCAGATCTGGAGCCAGATGCAAGCCGAGATCTACCGAGACCAGCCCTACCTGTTCCTGTACTGGGCCGATGAGATCGTCGCGGTGAACAGCCGCTTGAGGGGCGTGGAGGTGGACATCCAGGCGCCCTGGGCCGAGCTGGAGGGGTGGGCTGTGGTGGAGTGAGTCTTCGACGGAGCAGGGGCGGGACAGCGCGAGGGGGCGCACGGCTTGCCGGAGAGCGAAGGGATCACCTTCCACCAGTGATATCCTCCAGGGGCTCTGCTCTGGAGGTCCCGTGAGGTCCAGCACGTCCACCCTCGCCTGCTGCCTGCTGTTGCTCTGTTGCAAGGGCGACGTCGACACGCCTGACACCGACTCGGCCGTGGGGGACATGGAGGTGCACGAGCCCAACGCCGGCCCCTCCATCGACCCGCGCACGCCCACGGCCTTCCACAGCTACGAGGCTGCGGTCGGAGAGCTGGAGGTGGCGGGGGTGGCGGACAGCAGCACCGCGAGCGTGGCCTGGACCAGCTCCACAGGCTCCGGAACCGCCACAGGCACCACCGAGTGGTCGGCCACCGTGCCCCTGGTGCAGGGCCTGCAGGACCTGGTCTTCACCGCCACCGACGAGCAGGGCGAGCGAGGCAGCGCCCTGCTGCGGGTGCTGTACCAGGACGACATCCACTTCGGCCAGCCGCCCCGCCTGCAGGATCGGGTGTCGCTGCCCTACGACACGGTGCGGGTCTCCATCCCCGTCGAGACCGAGGGACAGGTGGAGGCCCCAGAGCTGATCTTCCAGTGCCAGGACCACGAGGGCTGGAGCGTGGCCCTGAGCGAGGATGAGGGCGTGCTGGAGGCCTCCTTCACCGCGCCAGCCGAGCCGGTCCGCTGCAGCGCCTGGGTGGAGCTGAGCCTCGATGGCGAGGCGCGCCGCTCCCTGGCCACCCCCTTCCAGGTGGTGGAGCCCCTGGCCGAAGGCCGAGCCGCAGAGCTGCTCGCCCACCTCGACGCCATGGGGGACCTGCTGGCAGAACACCCGGAGGACTGGGAAGGAGGCGTTCAGGCGGTGCTTCGAGCGCTGGAAGAGGGCGGCCACGCCACCGAGGCGGGCTACTCGGATCTGGGGATCTGGTGGCTCACCACCGAAGGCTTCCTGCTGCAGCTGGCGGTGATGATCGAAGGAGCGGACGCCGGCTGGGAGTCCCCTGCTCCGCCACAGCCTCCCCCCCCGCTGCCCGCGGGCACGCCGGACTCCGTCATGACCCTGTTCCAGTTCGATGACAGCGGCCCCAGCTTCTACGAGGGCGTGGGCTCGGTGCTCGCCGCGGGTGGTGAGTGCGTGGATCTGGACATCGAGCTGCACGAAGGCGAGGACTTCGACCCTGACAACGTGCTGCAGATGGGCTCGGGCATCAGCCAGCTGGCCACCCACGGCCACCTGATCTCCCCCTCCACCTGCGCCGCGTCCGAAGACCAGGACGCCTACCCTTGGTGGTGGCAGTGCGGCGACGGCGAGGGCGCGGTGGGCTTCGCCCTGGACGTGACCCCCACCGACGAGCTGGTCGAGGCCTGGGCCACCGACTTCACGGCGCTCAACCTCACACTGGTGGACTTCCGCCTCAAGCACACCGAGGACGGGCTGCAGTACGTGCCCATCAGCGACGAAAACGCCAGGATGCTGGCGCTGCCCGGGCTGTTCGACGACCACCTCGAGGCTACGGCGCTGGACCGCGGCGTGGTGCTGCTGGGCTCCTGCTGGTCCATGGCGGACGTCTCACTTGCCCAGGTGCTCACCAGCAAGGGGGCCAGCGCGGTCATCGGCTTCACCGACATCGTGCAGCGGGCCTACACCTTCGCGTTCTACGGCGCCATGTGGTCCGCCTGGCTGGAGGGAGCCAGCCTGGACGAGTCCTTCGCCGCCGCCTTCGATGCCCTGGGCGGGCAGGACGATGACGCCTGGTTCACCGAATACGCCGGCTACCCCCCGCCGGCCCACCCCGACAGCCCCTCGGTCCCGCAGCTGGTTGGAGACGGGGATGTCACGCTGGGTGCGCTGCTCCGGGACGGCTCCTTCGAGGACGGGGGGTTCTGGCAGCTGGACGGCGACGCCAGCATGGTCAGCTCCTTCAACGGCCACACCCCCACCGACGGCAGCCAGATGCTCGACCTCTCCACCGACTGGGACTCGGGCTACTCCTTCGGAGACGCCCGCGGCGAGCTGTGCGGCGACCTGTTGCCCGCGGGCACCTACCGCTTCGCCTTCGACTGGAAGGTGGTCACCCACCAGGACAACACCCAGTGCACCTCCAGCAAGAACCCGTGGTTCATCGCGTGGATCGAGGCCTACGAGCCGGTCCGCGCCGACCCCTTCGACCTGGACGTGGCGCGGGAGGACTGGTGCACCGACGTGCAGCCCGACGGCGGCTTCTATGCCACCGACTGGTACCACGAGGAGCTGACCGTCAGCGTCCCGGATCTGGCGGACCCCTACGTGGGCTTCAAGGCCGGAAACGCCGTGAACCGCGACCACCACGTGCTGGTGGACGACGTGGTGGTGGAGCGGATGGAGTAGGGCTGGCCCGAAGGGCTCGATCCCGCAGGTTCCTCGGGCGATCGAGTTACGGGATGACCTCCCTTGACTCGAGGAGCCTCCCATGACGCTCATCGCCCTGTCCGCGATGCTGTTCTCCACCGTGGTCAGCGCAGCCTGCCCGGCCGATCTGGACACGCTGCGCGCGGACCTGGTCGACGCGCGCATGGCCTACGGCAGGGAAGACCTCGACGAGCTGCTCGACGCCGTGGAGCGGGTGGACGAGGATCTGGGCTGCATGACCGAGTGGGTCACCCCCGAAGACGCACTGCAGACCCACGTGGTGCACGCCCTGGGCTATTGGCTGCTGCGCGACGAGGATCGCACCATCTTCGCCCTGCGCGGCGCTCTGACGGTAGACCCGGTGTTCGTGATCGGTGATGACATCGCCCCTCCGGGCAGCCAGCTCACCCTCCTGTACGTCAAGGCACGCCAGGAGGGCCCGGGCCTGTCCGTACCATCCAAGTACCCGGTGAGCGTCGATGGCTTCCGGGGCCTGCGCGCCGTGCCCGCCAGCCGCGCCACGCTGATTCAGTACGAGACCGAGGATGGGCTGCAGACCATCTACTCCTCCCCCGACGGCCCGCCCTCGGCCCTGGTGGCGGGGCCTCCCTTCGGCTGGCTCGACGAAGGCAAAGTCCTCAAGCCCGTGCTCGGCGAGCAGCAGGCCCTGACCAGGCTGAACAACATGGCCAGCCAGGGCGTCATCTCCGGCCGGATCGCCGCCCGGCTGAACAACATGGGGATGCCCATGGGCGCCATTCCCTGGAGCGCGGCCCTGGTCCGGGAGCAGGTGGAGATCGCTCGACAGGGCGCGCTGATCCACACCCGCGAGAGGCGCAAGACGGCCGAGTCCATGGCGATCGATCCCAGCATGGGGTTGGACTAGCCACAGCCCCGAGGCCGCGAGCCGACACGCCGCAGGAACGCGCTGCGG
The DNA here is from genome assembly GCA_964532635.1 of uncultured Enterobacterales bacterium. Taxonomy (GTDB): domain Bacteria; phylum Myxococcota_A; class UBA796; order UBA796; family JAFGLY01; genus CALDOK01. Next base: position 13,825 of record CAZHIK010000044.1, on the reverse strand, counting down.
GGATATGGGAAGGGGGCATCAAGTCCCCCGGGGTTCCCATGCGCCGTCTCGTGCCGCTGACCTGCGTCTACACGCTCCCCCTGCTCTCGGGCTGCTTCGAGAAATCCGACGACACGGGTTCACAGGACACCGGCGTCCAGAGCTCCGTGGAGATCACCGTCGACGAGGTCGACTCAATGGCGGCGGTGGCATTCTCGGGCGACCGCGACCAGCTGCTGGTGACAGTGATCCCCGAGGAGGCCGCCATCGCGGGGCTGCCCCTGGACGAGGTGACGTTGGACCTCCGGCTGGCCGACATCGACGACATCGGCGAGGACACCCACCTGCTGCACGGCCTGCTCGAGGGCGACATCTTCGACGGCGGCTTCACCATCGACGGGGTGGCCTACGAGCTCGACCCAGCCCCGGTCTCCGGCGGCGTGTTGCTGGGCCCCGCACCCTTCCACCGGGCCGACGACAGCCTGGCGCTGCCGGTGGGCGAGGCCGAGGGTGACTTCAACTTCTACCAACTGGACGATCAGGGCTTCGACTTCAGCTGTGCCCTGCGCTTCACCTTCACCGCCGAGGGCGAGCCGGATCGCGACATCGAGCACTCCGTGCGGGTGGACACGATGGTGGGTTCGTTCGCCGAGATCTAGGGTCGCCATGCGCACGCTGCCGACCGTCACGCTGGCCCTGCTCCTGGGCTGCCCCCAGCCCATCCCCGAGCCAGACGGCTCCGAGCTTCCCGAGACAGAGTTTCCGGCTACAGCCCACGCCCTGTGCCACAACGGCGAAGCGGTCGTCATCCCCATGCCCGAGCGCTACGCGGATCTCGAGACCGACGGCTACGACCGCTACACCGAGCTGTTGGCCCCCGACGGCCAGCCCGTGCGGCTCTTCGCCCAGGATCAGCTCAGCACGGCCCAGATCCTGCGGGCCCGCAACCTGCTGCGCTTCTTCCTGACCGATGTCGAGGGCAGCAGCTACGGCACCGACAAGTCCAGCGTGCTGCAGTGGATGGCCGACAACCAGGCCGCGCTGGCGCTACCGAACGGCGCTGACGGCGACAGCCCCTTCCGGCTGGACGCCCAGCCGCTGTACGCCGAGGAGCTGCCGGTGGAGGGCTCGAGCTGGTACCTGGACAACGACTACCACCACCGGGACGCGGGCTTCGAGGAGATCTTCCACCTGGTCCACGACATGGGCATCGGCACCGACTGGCCCGGCGCCCTGCCGGACTACCAGTCCGAATTGCTGGCCGAGGCCGAGGCGGCCCTCGAAGACGGGCGCTGGGGCATCCCCATCGATCCCGAGGTCGAGGACTGGATCAACGAGCTGCGGGCCGAGGGCAGCCTGGCCCAGGAGTACATCGCCGCGGTGATCGACAGCTACTACGGCCTGTGGGGCCCCTGGGACGAGGACGAAGGAGGCATGTGGGGCATCTACCTCGCCAAGACCCGCGAGGAGGTCTACAGCCACGACCCCGCCGGTGCGGCCCTGCTCGAGGCCTTCCTGCCGCCGATGATGGACGGCTACGAGGCGGTGCTCGATCCCGACTTCGCCGGCAGCTTCTCCCTGGTCTTCGACGACGACGAGCCCTTCACCCACAAGTCCCGCTACCTGGTCACGGTGCGCCTGACCGGCAGCGAGGACGCCGGGATCGTGGGCAACGACGCCGACAACGTGCTGATGGGGAACCTGGGAGACAACCGGCTGGACGGGGGCGAGGGCACCGACACGGTGGTGGTCTGCCACTCCCTGGACATCATCGAGCTCACCGAGCAGGGGGACGAGTTGTTCCTGTCAGCGGGCGGGGTCCAGGACGAGCTGCACAGCATCGAGTGGGTCCACGGCCTGGAGGGCGCGGTGGCGGTGGAGGAGCTGCTGGACACAGCCCACTGACGCTCACTCCCCGTGCACCCCCGTGTCCACGCCCTCGAGCAACACGTTCAAGCACGCGATGTCCGCGCCGCGCATGTCCTGATCGTAGGGCGGGTAGAGGCCGTCGCTGCGGAAGGCGCTGGTCTCGATGAGCTCGAGGTCGTCCGCCGCCACGTCCACGAACTGCGTCTGCAGGGTGGCCCAGCTGGGGTAGGTGTTGTCGTCGGCCGGGTAGTAGTGCGCGTTGCAGTCGGCACCGACGTTGAAGTCGAAGCTGTAGGCCCCGGCGCCGAAGGTGGCGTCCAGGGACTGGGTGCCCTCGACCATGCCGTCGGTCTTCACCCCGTAGGCGCCGTGGGGGTGGATGTTGTCCCGGAACACGAAGTCACCGCCCGCCTCGCCCGCAGACATGGAAAGGAGGGCCCCCTCCCCCCCCAGGTCGTCGAAGCTGTTGTGGGTGATCCACAGGTCGGTGATGGGCCACTCGGCGCTGGTGTCGAGCCGGATCTGGTGGCCGGCGCTGCCGAAGTCGGTGTTGCCGCCGAACTTGCTGTGCAGGTTGTCGTGGATGCTGACGCGGCGAAGCGAGCGCAGGGCACCGCCCTCGTCCCGACCCACGATGTTCCAGCCGCTGGGTGAGTTGGTGAGGTGGTTGAAGCGGAAGGTGATGTCCTCGCAGACCCCGCCCGTGGACTCGGCCCGCAGCAGGATCATCCAGCCGCTCTGGGCGTGCACCCAGTTGTTCTCGAAGATGTTGCGCTCCACCAGCACCCGCTGGGCGTTCTTGATCTCGAAGCTGTTCTTGACCAGCACGTGCTCGGATCCGTACCACTCGGCGGGCTTGTGCACGTGGTTGCCCCGGATGGTGATGTCCGAGGGCGTCCAGTCCACCTGGTCCACCTCGCCTCCGAAGAAGATGTTGATGCCATCGCTGGCCAGGTAGTTGTTCTCGATGAGCACGGGGCCATCGCCGTAGCCGGAGTTGATGGCCTTGGTGGCCTCGTAGCCCTGGCCTGCGCCGATGACATAGGAGTTCAGCACCGCCAGGTGCCGGCCGTTGAGGCCGATGAGATAGGCCGCGAAGCGAGTCCCATCGACGGGGATGTGCACGTAGACGCGATCCAGGATGACGTGGCTGGGCATGTCTTCTGCCACCGTGGGATCACCCAGCTCACCGTTCTTGTCACCCCTGATCCGGACGATGTGGGATCGGGAGCGCGAGGTGGCGTCATCGGGCACCGAGATGTCCGCGCCGATGATGCGGGTGTAGCCCGCACCAGGCTCGGCGCCGACGGGCTCGGTCCAGGCCGCACCGGAGAGCACGCCCCGCAGCTGGTACATGTGCTCGGCATCCAGCCGGGTGACCCGCTGATCCACAGACAGCTCGGAGACGGCGTCGGGCTGGATGTAGATCCAATCGGTCCGGCCCTGACGGTCCGACAGCATCAGGTCCCCGGCGTCGTAGCCGGCCTCGACCTCGATCAGCACCGGCGCGCCGGCGAGGAGCGCCGCCTCGTATGCGTCTTGAATGTCCGTGAAGTCCCCGCCGCTGGACCGGACCGTGAAGCTCGTCCAGCCGCTGGGGTCCAGCAAGGTCACATCGGTCTCGTCGCTGGGGAGAGCGGCGGGGCCGTCGGTGCCACGGGGCTGATAGCCGCAGTCCTCGTCACCGCACTCGCCGCAGTCCTCGGGGCAGGTGTCGCACCACTCGGTGTCGTCGCAGACGCCATCTCCGCACTCCGGCTCACACTCGCCGCAGTCCTCGGGGCAGGACTCGCAGTCCTCGTCGTCGTCGCAGGTCCCGTCCCCGCATTCCGACTCGCACTCGCCGCAGTCCTCGGGACAGGACTCGCAGTCCTCGTCGTCGTCGCAGGTGCCATCACCGCACTCCGACTCGCACTCGCCGCAGTCCTCGGGGCAGCTGTCACAGTCCTCGCTGTCGCCGCAGGTACCGTCGCCGCAGACGACCTCGGCGGCGGTCTCACCGGGTTGTGTGTCATCGGTCTCGGGGTCCTCGGGGGTTCGGCAGCCGAACAGAGAGACTGCGAGGACCAGGATCACGATGCGCATGGGCGTCCTCCTTGGCGGGGTGTCCAGGGTGGACCAGTTCGCTGCGAGTGGTCAAGGCAACGGCCGCGCAGCACCTGGAGCGATCTGAGGGATACTCGGGGCCGGAGGAACGCCGCCATGATCCGGGATGCCGTCTACGTGCTGCTCTTCACCGGCCCGGTCGTGCACCTGACGGGCTGCGGTGAGGCGCCGAAGGACCCACAGGACACCGGCGATCCCCACGACTGCGCCGCCGGGTACCTGGCCGATGCCGGCAGCTGCGTGCCCGAACACTGCGGCACCGGGCGCTGGGGTGATGTCGCGGTGGACGGTTCCACGATCTACGTGGACATCGAGGCCGCCGACGGAGGCGACGGGAGCGAGGCATCGCCACTGCGCTCCATCCAAGCCGGCCTCGGCCTGGCGGGCGATCGGGGGGGCGGCCTGGTGGCGGTGGCCGCCGGGACCTACCCCGAGGTCCTGGAGCTGGGCACGGGCCAACCCAATGTCCACCTGGCCGGGCGCTGCAGCGAATTGGTGACGGTGGACGCCAGCGTCGGGGACGTGAGCACCCGCGGGATCACCATCGACACCCGCCACGCGGAGGCGGCCGTCTCCGGGATGAGCGTCGTGGGCTCCAACTACATCGGCGTGCGTATCGGCTCGGGGCTGGTGAGCCTGCAGGATCTGCGGGTCGAGGACAGCGCCGAGGTGGGGTTCTTCATCCAGCCCTCGCTGGCCTCCGCTCCGACAGAGGTCACACTGGACAGCTGCGAGGTGGTGGGAAACGCCATCGCGGGGCTGATGGTCGACGGTGAGGGCAGCGTGGTCACCCTCATCGACACGAAGGTGCAGGGGACACAGCCCAGCAGCACGGGAGAAGGCGGCTTCGGTATCTCGCTTAGCGACGGGGCCTCGCTCACAGCTCGATCCTGCGAGCTCATCGGGAACTCGATGTTCGGGCTCTACGCCAACAACACCGGGACCACCGTGGACATGGAAGACACCCTGGTCCGCCACACGGTACCCGATGGGAGAGGCCGGGGCGGACAGGGGATCGGGCTCGGTGACGGAGCGTTCCTCGACGCCCGAAGCTGCCTGATCGAGGGGAACATCGAAGAAGGCGTCCGCCTGGATGGCGAGACAACCGTGGCCCGGCTGTACGACTGCGTGGTGCGTGGCACGCAGCCCGATCCCGACGGCGACTACGGCTACGGCCTCAGCGTCAGCGGGGGGGCGCTCACGGCCGAGGGCTGCGACATCGCGTCGAACTCCAGCTCGGGGATCCGGGGCCTGGGAAGCGAGGTCTCCATCACCCTGCTGGGGTGCACGATCCGGGACAGCGTCGCCGTCGACGAAGGCATGGGCGGCGTGGGCGTCACCCTCAGCGATGGAGCCTCGTTCCACGCCCGTGGCTGCGAGATCAGCAACAACACGATGTCCGGCGTCCTGGTCGCGGAGGAGGGCACCGAGGCCACCCTGCTGGACACCGTTGTCCGGAACACGATGGTCGGCATCGATAACGAGTCCGCGGGTGCCATCGGCGTCCTGGACGGGGCGACACTGGCGGCCGAGGGCTGCGAACTCATCTCGAACACCGGCTTCGGCGTCCTGGCCAACGGAAGCGGCACCGTGCTCACCCTCCAGGACACCACGATCCAAGACACCCTGCCGGAGGAAGACGGTGTGGGGAGCCGCGGCATCTCCATCTCCGGCGGTGCCCGACTGGCTGCGACAGGCTGCGCGCTGATCGAGAACTGCTCCATGGGCCTCGAAGCCTTCGGCCTCGGCACCGAAGTACAGCTGGTGGACACCACGATCCGCGACACGCGCACACACGCGAAGGGGAGCAACGGCGTGGGTCTCTACATCCAGCAAGGCGCCTCGCTCACCTGTACGGGCTGCGACATCACGGGCAGCACTTCCGGAGGCATCATGGCCTTCGACGCGGACACCCGGATCGCGCTGGTGGACACTGTGGTCCGCGACACGCAGTTCGAGGCGACGGGTATGTTGGGGGTGGGAATCGTGGCCTGGCAAGCCCAGCTGACCGCCGAGGGGTGTGAAGTCGCTGGGAGCGACGGCTACGGAGTGTGGGCGACGGGGGCAACGGCGGATGTCAGCCTGCGGGATACGGTGGTGCGCGACACCCGCTCCCACCTCGATGGAACCTCGGGGTTCGGCTTGGCGGCGGGCGACGGCTCCAAGCTCGACGCGGAACGCTGCTCAATCATCGACAACACCAGCGCGGGCGTCATCGCCGCCGATCCCGGCACGCTGGTGTCCCTCGCGAATGTACGCGTCGAAGCCACCCGCAAGGGCTACGGCCCGCGCTCCATGGTGGCCATCGGCGTCGGTGCCGAACAGGGCGCGGTCCTCACGGCCGAGGGGCTCCACGTCCAGGACAGCGAGGGACCGGGGGTGTACGCCTCGGGTCCGGGCTCCGAGCTCATCTGCGCGGACTGCGAGCTGGCGGACAACGCCTTCGCCGGGGCAGTGACCATCGGCGAAGGCTCCCTGGAGCTCATCGACACCAGGATCTCGGGCACCCTGGAGGACGCCAACCTTGGAGGCGGGGTCGGCGTGTTCGGGGCCGACCAGTACACCTGGGGCTCCCCCTCCCTGCGGGTCAGCGGTGGCACCATCGAGGACAACCAGGTGGCGGGGGTCTACGTCGCGGGCGAGGGCCTGTGGCGGGTCGAGGGGAGCACCATCCGGGCCAGCCAGGCCCTCCCCCACGGCGCCGCCACCCGCTGCGGCAACGGCGTGTACGCCGCCGGGACCGCCGCGTGGGACGGCGACACGGGGCTGTGGCTCGCAGGCAACACGCTCGCGGACAACACGGGCGCCGGCGTCTTCCTGAACGACGCCTCGGTCATGCTGGACGGCAACAGCTGGACGGACAACGAGCCGGACCTGCTGGTCCAGGGCGAAGCCTGCCTCGAGCCCGCGGACGACTGGAGCGAGGCCCCGGTTCGAGAGATCTGCCCGGACTGGGACCAGCCCAGCTGCGACCTGCTGTTCAGCCTGCGGATGGGGACCATGGACATCGATCCCACCATGCCGCCGCCTCCCACGCTGCTGCGCGCGCCAGCGCGGCCGACGTCGACGGCCCCGACGGGGCTCGATGGGGATGTCCGGCGCCTCCTGCGCAGGCCGGGGTCGTAGGGCTCACCCGTCGAAGGACAGCTCCACAGCGGTCATCCGGACGATGGTGGTCGGAGCCATCGTGGACCGCATCGATGGAGCCGGCGGCCCCATGCGCGCCGTTTCGATGCTGTCCACCACCATGTCCAGTGTGAAGCCCAGGTCGCACGCAGGTCGATCCCACTGCGGACAGATCTCGCTGCTCGGGACATCAGCCCAGGCATCGGGAGGCTCGAGGCAGGCATCGCCCTGGACCAGGAGATCGAGGTCGTTGTCCGTCCAGCTGTTGCCCTCGAGCAGAGCACCCGCATCATCGAGGAAGAGCCCGGTCCCAACGTTCCCGGTGAGCTCGTTGCCATCGAGCGTCAGCCCCGTGCTGCCATCCCAGGCCTCGGTCCCCGAGGCGTACACGCCGTCACCACAGCGGGTTGTCACCCCGTGGGAGAGCCCCGTGCCGCCGGTGAAGCTGTTGCCCGACAGCTGGAAGCTACCCTGGCCTGCGATGTGCACCCCCGCCACCGGGTTGTCGCTGACGACGCTGTCACCGAGGACCAACGTAGGCGGTCCCCAGCCGAGGATCTGCCCAGCCTGGACGCCCACGCCCCCACCCGTGTCGATGCTCTCGCTGGTTCCCGAGATCGTGCTGGACTCCAGCTCCAACACCCCAAGATCCGCGACGACAGCTCCTGCGAAGCGATTGTCGAGGAGCTCGCAGTCGGTACACTCGAGCGTACCGTCCGCCGCGTACAGGCCTGGACCCTCGTTGTCGCGGATCTCGAGTCCCGAGGCGGTCACCACCGCATCGTCCTGCACGCCGAGACCGACGGCGTTGACAGCGCCCATGTCGTAGCCGACCAACGTACCGGAGAGGGTCGAGTCGACGAGCGTGACCTCCGTGCCCGGGTTCATGGCGACGAGTCCAACCTCGGTGTTGCCCTCGATGAGGCCGCGCTCCACGCTGAGGTTCGCTCCCCCATCTACGAGGATGCCATAGCCGAACTTCCCTTGCTCGATGGGCAGGGAGTTCCGGATGGTCGAGTCGAGGAGCACGACCGAAGTGCCTTCGCCTCCTGCTTGGACCCCCAGCCCGAAGTTGCTGTCCAGCTCGCATGCTTCTGCGGTGAGCCGGGCACCTTCGGTGATGGACAGGCTGTAGCCGAACTCCACACCATCCGGATCATGGCAAGATCGAACCACGGTATCCACGAGGGTCACCTCCGTACCGGCATCGAAGGTCACCACCCCTGCCCTGGTGTTCTCATCCAACAAGCAGCCGTCGGCCGCGAGTGTGGCGCCATCGTAGACCAGGAAGCCACAGCCGACCTCGTCGATGGCGTTGGAGAGTGTACCCACCACCCAGCCCCCAACCAGCTCGACCGTGGTGCCGGTGTTGCAGGCCTGGACTCCAGCCTTGGCATTGCCCTCCAACACGCAGTCGGTAGCCACCAAGGTCGCGCCATCCTTCACCGAGAGGCCGTAGCCGTCCATGTTGTCTTGGGTGGGCAGCGTGCCCTGCACGGTGGTGTCGGAGATTTCGGCTTGTGTACCCTCGCTCATGAGCGAAATCCCACCCCCGGTGTTGCCGTCCAGCCAGCACCCTTGGGCCGTGAGCGATGCCCCCTCGTTGACCTGCACGCCGTAGCCGCCGGACCCACGATCGTCGGGCCGCGTGCCGACGATCGTCGTGTCGGTGAGGTTTGCCTCGCTCCTCGACTCCGTCACAAGCACCGCCACGGAGGCATTGCCATCCAGCGAGACGGCTTCGGCCGAGAGTGAGCCACCGTCACTCACCACGATGCCGTAGCCGCCCAGGCCGCCATAGGTCTGTGTGTCGCGGATGGTCGTGTCCGAAAGCTCCACCTCGACCCGCGACTCGGTGGCGTACACACCCGTCTGGACGTTGTTGGCGATCTCACATCCTGCCACCCGCACGGTCGTGGCCGAGAACGAGGTCTGGCCCGCCGCCAGCCCGATGTAGGCGCTGCTCTCGATCCCCAGATCCTCGAGCAGCGCCTCTCCCGAGCCCACCAGCACACCGACGTAGCTGGAATCGACCACGGTGAGCCCCGAGACGGTCGCAGGCTCGTTTCCGGCCTTGATGGTGATGCCCGGCGTACCGCTGTCTCCCACGCTGGCATCGAGGGACACCAGCGCGCGGCAGCGGCCCGCGAGCTGCACGCCAACGTGGTCGCTGTCGAGCTCGAGGGTCTCCGCATAGGTCCCGCCCGCGACCGCCACCAGCCCCCCGCCCCGGCCTCCGGCCAGGTCGAGGCCGGGCTGGATGGTGTCGAAGGGTGAAGCCTCACTTCCATCGCCGCCGCTCGCGGCCTCGGCGTCCACGAAGACGGTCTCGGCGTCGACCTCGAGGTTCCCCCAGGTGCCCGTGCCGCACTCCTCGGGGACGCAGGTGCCGTCGTCGTCGATGTAGCCGGTGTCGCAGCCTGGGGGAGGGTCTGTGTCATCGGGGACCGTCTCGGGTTCGGAGTCGGGCTCCGTCTCCGGCTCGGGCTCGGGCGGCGCCTCGGGCTCGGGGACGCAAGCCACCAGCGCCACGAGCGCGAACAGCAGGGAGGCGAGAGCCGGAATGTGCATCGAGGGGCCCCGGTCGATGGCCCATCCTCTCACAACACTACTCCGAAGCCCCCCTCTGCCCCTCCAGAAACTCCAGGATGATCGGGTAGACCTCGTCCTTCGCCGTCAGCCCCACGATGCTGTCCACGTGGCCGTAGTCGGTGGAGAAGCCCGTGCTGCGCCCCAGCTCGAGGTAGCGGCAGTCGGGGAACAGCTCGCAGCTGCAGGCCACATTCGCCGGTGGGGCGACCCGGTCGACACTGCCCGACAGCACCAGCAGGGGCACATCGGCGGGGGCGTACCAGGGCTGGCCCTGGGGATCGACGAAGGCGCCGGCGTCGAACCAGGTCACGGCCTCGCGGACCATGGCGCCGGGCTGATCGATGATGGCGTGGCGCACCAGCCCGCGAGTGAGCGCAGGCTCGACGTTCTCGGCGTTGCACAGGTAGTCGTAGAGGGGATTGGCATCGCCGAGCACCAAGGAGGCCCGCGCGGCCCTCTTCTGGCGCAAGAGCATCCAACGAGGCGTGAGCCGGGACCAGCGCTGGAAGCGACGATGCAGCGCGCTGCGCTCCTGGATGCAGCCCATGGAAGCGATGGCCACGCCGGCGGCCACGGGGCTCGGGTCCTGCGCCAACGTGGTGTACAGCAACATCCCGCCCATGGAGTGCCCCACCCAGTACAGCTGCTCGTGGCCCGTCTGCGCCAACACAGCGTCCACCAGCACCGGCAGGTCCAGACGAGCATGGTCCGCGAACATGAAGCGCCGCGCCGCGCGGCGACTGGGCGCGGTGCTGCCCGGATCCCCCCGCAGCTCGGCCACCCACACGTCCCATCCGTGCTCCTGCAGGACCAGGGCCAGGGAGTTTTCGGGCCGGTAGTCCCAGTTGTAGTGGTTGGCCCCCATGCCGTGCACCAGCAGCACCGGGGGCCCGTCGGCGGGGTAGCGTCGCAGGGGCAGCATCCAGCCGTCCTCGGTGGCCACCTCCACGATGGCTTCGGGCTCGATGGAGGGCCCGAGGGTGTGGGCGCAGGCTGCCAGCATGGGCAGCACCGTCAGGACCAGCCAGGAGCGGGTCACTCCTGTGCCTCGGCGGGTGCGGGCTCCTCCACCGCGGGAGCCAGCAGCACATCCGCCACCGCCTTGGCCTTCAACGCCCGGCCGGCGGAGGTGACGTGGGCCACGTCGTTGAAAAGGTCTATGCGGCCGGCCAGACGAGCATCGAGGTCGATGAGTTCCAGCTCCGGGCGCTCGGACGCCAGCGCCCTGGACACGTCGTTGCCCCGCCCGATGGCCTCGAAGTCCTCGGCCTTGCCAACGCTGGCATCCCTGGATCGGGGCAGGGTCAACAGCAGCACCTGCGTGCCATCCACCGCCGCGAGATCGGCCAGGGTCTCGAGGTTGCGCCGCAGCGCCCAGAAGGGCTCGACTTCCTCGCAGTCACCCCAGTGGACATCCGGCTGGTCGTGGGGCACCAGGGCGTCGGCCTGGTCCTGCAGATCCCGCACCGCGGGCAGGCGCAGGGCTCGCCAGGCCACAAAACCCCGAAGCATGGCGAGCTCGTGCTCGCTGGGTCTTGGCGCCCCCACCGGCAGGGCCAGGCTGCCAGCGAAGAAGTAGTCCCGGCGGGGGCAGTGCCCCATGCGCAGCTGATCCCGGTCGTTCCAGGCGTGGTGCACCACCACCCAGTCGGGCGCGAAGTCCCGCACGTTGAGCACGTAGTTGCCGAGGCTGTGGGCGCTGGTCCAGCCCGGGAGGGCGAAGTTCATGACCTCCCAGGCTCCGGGCTCGACTCGGTCCAGGTACTGCTGCAGATCCTCGGGCCAACCCGAGGCGGTGGTGGAAGCACCCAGGCAAGCCACCCGCTGCACCCCGGGGGGCTTGGTGTAGCTCCAGTCGGGGCCAGAAAAGCCCAGCCCGTTGTAGCTGGGGTGGGCCGGGTTGCCCGTGAAGCCAAGGAAGGGGTGCGGCACCATCAAGGGCACGTCGCCGTCGGCGGGCTCGAGCGGGGCCCGCTGGCGAGCGACGGCGGCAGGATCCCGAAGTCCCAGCCGGAAGCCCAGCTCCACCGTCAGCAGCAGCAGCGGGGCGATGGCCAGGTCGCCGAGCCGTCGGCCCCAGGCCCCGGGGAACAGAGCCACGCCCACGGCCAGCGCCAGCCAGAGCCCGCTGGCGAGCCAGCCCCAGGGGGCCTCGATGCCCGCGAGGGGATCGAGGGCCTGCCAGACCGGAGGCAGCAGCAACGCCGCCTGTACAAGCAGCGCGCCGCCCAGCAACCAGCGCAGGAGCCTGGGGGGGGATGAGGGCTGAGTTGGGTCCTGGGGTGCTGCCACGGCCGCGCTCTCCGACCCTGGACCTATCACACCGATCGGTCGAGGCCTTTGGTCTCACACCTCGCGGCGCTATGATCATCGACCTCCACGAGGTCTTCGTGCCGCGCAACCCCCGCATCCTCGAGCTGTTGTTCCTGCTGGGCTGCGGGTTCGCCTGCCTGCTGCTGGCGCGGCCAGGCACCAGCTTCTTCGGCCCCGCCTGCGGCTCGGACTGGCCCACCTACATCGAAAACGCCGCCAAGCTGTGGCACCCGGAGTGGACCGAGCTGATCTACCAGGACTGGCGCAAGCCCCTGCACGCCTTCCTGGTGGGCCTGCTGGGGGAGTCCCTGGGCTACATCCGCGGCGCCCAGTGGGTGACCCTGCTGTCCACCATCGCCACGGTGCTGGGGGCAGGCCTGCTGGGTCGCTCCTTGGGGTGGCGGAGCACCGGGGTGCTGGCCGCGGCCCTGGTCGCCATGCTGCCCACCCTCGAGCAGAGCGGCCGCTGGGTCAACGTCTACCCACTGCTGGCGGGCACCAGCGCCCTGGCCCTGGGCCTGTCGGCGGCCTGCCTGCGCTGGCCGCGCTGGTGGCTGGGCCTGCTGGCGGGCCTGGCCGGGGGCCTGGCCTTCGCGGGGGACTTCCGTGGCGTCGTGCCGCTGGTGCTGAGCCTGGCGGCGGTGCTGGTGGCGGCGGTGGTGGCCCGGTCCAACTGGCGCACGGCCGTCTCCATCGTGGGCGCCGGGGCACTGGGGGCGGCAACGGGCTGGGGCCTGGACCAGGGCCTGCAGGCCGAGATGGGCTTCGAAGCCCGCAGCCTCGAGTCCCAGGTGGCCATCCAGGCCGACGTGAGCATCGGGCCCAACCTGCCACCCCAGGTGCGCGAGGCCTGTGCGGCGAAGGGCGACGCGGTGCGCGATCCCGACACCCGCAGAGCGTGCGCCCAGCTGCTGCTGCCCCACAACTGGAAGGAGCTGCGCAGCTTCGAGGTGCTGCCCCACCCCGCCTGGCTGCTGCTGCTGCTGCCGGCCCTGATCCCGGCCCGCTGGGGCCGCCGCTCCAGCATCGGCGCGGTCCTGCTGCTGGGGGGGCCGGTGGGCGCCATGCTGGTGGGCATGGCCCTGGTGGCCTACCCCGAGCGCTACGCCCTGCTGCAGCTCGTGGCGGTCGCGGTGGCGCTGCCCATCGGCCTCGAGCGCCTGGCCGAGCGGCTGAGCCTCCGGGGAGGTTGGCGAGTGGCGGCTCGGATCCTGGCGGCCGCGACGGTGCTGGCCGTGGGCATCTGGAGCTGGCCGCGGGTGGGCTTCTATACGCGCATGCCAGCCAGCTTCTGCCGCGAGGCCGGCATCCCCCAGGAGGGGCTGGACGAGAGCCGGGCCAAGGTCCTGGCCTGGGCCCAGGAGACGGTGGGGCCCGACGACCTGCTGCTGGACTGCAGCCACTCCGACCTCGACATGCTCCTGCTGCCCCAACGGCTGCCCATCCAGCAGGCCCTGCTGGACAGCGACAGCTGCGCCCGCTGGGTCCGGCAGCCCCCGGACGCGGCCGGCGAGGTCTACCTGGTCGCCTTCATCTACACCGGCGGTGATCCCGTGATGCAGGGCACCCAGCCCGACGAGCTGCGTACCCACGGCTGGAGGCTGGTGAGCCTGCCCGGGCTGGGCACCCACGCGACGGGGCGGATGCTGGTGTGGGGGCGCTGAGACGCCCCAGGGGAACCAAAGTGTCCTCCCGGTGACAGTAGCTCCCGAGCCGCCGCAGTCACCTGGGAGGGTGCATGAGTGGATTCAGTGGACCTTGGGAGGTCGAGCTGTTCGAGCTGCCGTTGCGCTTCGTCCGCAGCCAGCCCTTCTATTGGCAGGAGATCGCCATCGTCGGG
>CAZHIK010000043.1:0-21075 GCA_964532635.1 uncultured Enterobacterales bacterium | reverse complement strand
GAGCCGTACGACGTGCTGATCCTCAGTCCGGGAGCGGCGCCGGTGCGGCCGCCCGTGTTGTAGCGCTGTTCGATGATGAGACCGTCGGGCTCCATCAGCTCTGACACCGCGGTCTCTAAGTCCGTGGTGACGTCCCCCGACCAGGCGTAGACGTAGATGTAGCCGATGTTGGTACCCTCGAGGATGCCCCAGGCTGTGTCTGCGGCGCCGTGGGAGCCGTCGTAGTCCGTGTAGGGCAGCTCCACCCCAACCACCTCCATCTGATCCGTGCAGATCAGGTCCGAGTAGTAGCCCTCGAACACCGCCGTGCTCAGGCTCTCGGGCTCGGACTCACCGTGTCGCTGCAGATCCAGGCTGTCGAAGAGGTGGTTGTTGTTGAGCAGCGCGCTCTGCCAGTTCATGTCCTGAGCCAGATCCGCTGAGCTGTGGTAGCCGCAGACCGGCAGGCCCACCTCCACCAACCTGGTGCGCAGGTGGCGCCAGCGCCAGCCGTCGTAGCCGAAGACCCGGTCGCCGGGTGCCAGCCCCGCTGGGTTGTCCGCATCCACCCGGGTCACCAGCAGGCTGTCGTCCTCGAGGGGTGTGAGGCAGACACCGGAGTAGCTGGCGCCATCCATCAGCCGGAGGATGGGCGGGCTGCCGCTCGAGTAGCCACAGACCGCGTAGCTCACCATGTAGCTGTGGCCGTCCTGCAGAGTCAGGAAGATGTCGCCCAGCAGCTGGAAGAAGCGGCCCTGGCTGTCTGCAGCCTCCACCAGGGGTCGGTAGCGGTCGCGCACCCCGTCCCAGTCCACCCCGCTGGCAGCGAAGCTGGCGTAGCTGGCCCCCAGCGTTTCCCACATGTCATCGAAGATGGCCAGCCGAGTGTCCACATCGGGCGCTTCACCCCACGCACCGTCCACGTCCAGATCCGGAGGCACCCAGCCGGTGTCCTCCAGTGGCGCGGTGTCGTCCACGGTGGGCTGGGCGGTGTCCTGATCGGGCTTGCAAGCGCAAAGCGCGAGGAAGAACAGGGCGGAGGTCGGGCGCATGGGGGCTCCAGGGCTGGCCCCAGCTTGCCAAAGACACGCCGGAACCGACAAGTCGGTCTCCCAACGATTAGGGTCCGGCCATGCGCACTCCAGTCCTCCTCGCCCTCGCCGCCCTCGCCGCCTGCGACAAGCCTGTCGAAGAGACCGGCCCGCAGCCCCTCGAAGGGTGCGCCGCGTCGAGCGCCGCGATGGCCGCCTGCACCGACGGCGACGCCTACCAGGAAGACCTTGTCTTCGTGGCGCAGGAGCGTACCCCGGGCAGCGAGCACCACCAGGCCGTGCAGGATCTCTGCGCCGAGCGCTTCGAGAGCCTGGGCCTCGAGGTGGAGCGCCACAGCTTCGCCAGCGGGATCAACGTCATCCGCACGATCCCTGCGCGCACAGAGACCGACGCGCAGGTGCTGATCACGGCCCACTACGACCACATCGCCAACTGCCCCGGCGCCGACGACAACGGCTCGGGGGTGGCTGGCGTGCTCGAGGCTGCCCGCCTGCTCACCATGGGCCGCTACGAGCGCACCCTCACCTTCGGGTGCTGGGACCAGGAGGAAAACGGTCTGCGGGGCGCCCGCGCCTGGGCCAACGAGGCCAAGGAGCGGGGGGACGACATCGTCACCGTGTTCAACTTCGAGATGATCGGCTTTCTGGACGACACGCCCGGTGCACAGGAGTTCCCCACCGGCCTCGACCTGCTGTTCCCCGAGGCCTACGAACAGGCCGAAGCCAACGAGTTCCGGGGCGACTTCCTGGCGGTGATCGGCGACGAGGAGAGCGACGACGCCATGGAGGCGATGCAGGCCCACGCCGACACCGTCGGCCTGCCCCTGATCCTCGTCGAGCTGACCACCGAGCAGACAACCTCGAGCTTCATGGGCGACCTGCGCCGCTCGGACCACGCCCCGTTCTGGGACGTCGGCTACCCCGCCATGATGCTCACCGACACCTCCGAGTTCCGCTACCCGGCCTACCACTGCCGTGACGGCGACGACGTGGTGGAGAACCTGGACCAGGACTTCGCCCGCCGCAACATCGCGGTCACGGTCGGCGCCGTGGCTGATGTGGCGGGGCTGATGGCCGACTGACCCCTGCCCGGATCGCCATGTCACGGTCGGCGCCACCGACCACCAACGAACCTCGGTTTTCCGCCGGCACCCTTCTTGCAGCTGCCAAAGGCGGAGGAACCCATGCGTCGTCCCACCGCCTCCCTGATCTACCTCGCTGCATCCTGCGGCCTGTACGTGGCCACCACGGTCCCCTACGACAGCCTCGGTGTCTCCACCGAGGCGGACCTGCCCGGCCTGCACGTCGGGCCCGACATGCCGACCCAGATCCTGCGGCTCCCCATCGAGGTTCAGCTTCCAGCGGACGCCGATCCGGAGACCACCTGGGTCCACGCCGGGCTGGAGGTCCAGGTCCACCGGGGCCTCGAGGCCCTCGAGCTGGCCTTCGGGCCCTGCGGAGGCCCCGCCGACGGCATCTTCCAGCAGGAGGGCAACGACTACGGTGAGACCGAGCTGCCCCTCACGGTCTGCCGGGAGGCCGTCTGTTCCACCTCCCTGTGCCTGGCCGCGCGCAGCACTGGAGATCAGGACGCACTGCTGGATGCCGACCCCACCCTGAGGCTGTACTTCGACAGCCCCATCGACCAGGATCTGGACACCAGCGAGGCCTGGATCGAGGCCAGAGCCTGGACCCTCGACACCGCCTGGCCCTTCGAAGGAGAAGCACCATGATGGTCCTGATGCTCGCGACCCTCGCGCTGCTCGTCGGCTGCCGGGAGCAGGAGTGGGGCTGGGATGAAGGGGTGGACCTCGAGTCCCAGTTCGCCCCCGCGCCAACGACCTGGGTCTGGGAGTGGGAGCTGACCGCCAACCCCGCCGCCACCTCCGGGCCCCTCCAGATGGTCCACCCCCACTTCGACCTCGGGATCCACAGCTTCCTCGACGGCGACATCGAAGCCGAGGTGGATGTGACCGTGACCCTCGAGACCCCCAACGACGTGGTGTCCGAGGAGCTGCTGCTCCTGGCCGGCGAGGACGACAGGTTGCACCTGATGGGGGACCTCTTTCCCAACTGTCCCGAAGCCTCGAGCTGTACCGAGGCCATGACCCTGACCGTCGAGGCCAGCAGCGGGCCCGCCTGGATTGGCGTGACGCCGGCGCTGCTGCTGGCGGCCGACGTGCCCCGCTCCGCCTACCCCGCCGTGGAGGTCGAGCTGGTCACCCTAAGCGCGCCCCTGTAGGCTCGTGACATCCTCGGAGGCCCCATGACTCGCACAACCCTCACCGTCGCCATCGCCGCAGCCGCTGGCCTGCTCGCCGCACCCTGGGCCATCGCCTGGGCCTGCTTCTGCCCCTCCGAGGTGAGCGAGGAGCGCTACTTCGCCGTCACCTCCATCACGCAGATCGAAGGCGAGGGGGACCACACTGCCTCCGAGCTGGCTCGCTGGGACGGCAAAGCCCGCATGACCGCTGGCATCGGGACGGACAGCGCCCACCTGTGGCTCCGGGTCCACCTCTCGGACGAGCAGGTCCGCAACGTGCGGATCGACACCGTCGCTCCCTCCACCCCTGATGACACCGCCGACACGGGCGACACCCAGGGAGGTGAGTGATGAAGCGCACCCGCCTGGTCTGCGGCCTGCTGCTCGCCGCCTCGCTGCTCGCCACCGCCTGCGGCGGCATCCCCTGCGAGTGCGACTCCGACGTGATCCCCCTGCCGGTCGAGGGCGCCTGGGAGATCTCGGACATCCGCGTCGAGGACCACTACGATGGCGGCGCCAGCGACGAGTGGGACTGGGAGTCGAGCTCTCCCTGGGGCGATGTCCACGGGGGAGAGCTCAGAAAGGAAGGCGACACGCTGTTCGTCGAGTACAGCACCGACCAGGGCACCTTCCTGGTGGAGCTCGAGCAGAGCTCGTCCGACGGGTGGTAGCCCCGGACCCGCGGGTCACTCGCAGACGGACTCGAGCCCGTAGCTGACCTCCACCAGATCGCCGCCGCTCAAGGAGGTGGGATCCTCGAAGTGCAGGTCGTTGCCCACCGGGTCCCAGCTCCAGTCCCAGTTGGCCACACCGTTGACGTCCACCGCGATGTCGTCCTCTGAGCGCGGGGCGTCGGTGAGGTGGAAGACCCAGCCGGGGCTGCCGCCGTAGCTGGGGTTGTGGGCCGCCCCCAGCCAACCACCGGACACGGTAGCCGTCGCGGTGACCGTAGCGGTGCTGCTGTCCAGCCAGTAGGCCATCCCCATGGCGGAGATGGCCACGAGATCTCCCTCGGGGGCCACGATCCCCCAGAGCGACTCGGCACCGGTGCTGCCCAGGTCGGTCACGCTGCCCGTGCTGGGGTCCACCTCCAGGAGGTGATCGCCTCCGGTGCCCACCACGGTCCAGTACAACAGACCTCCCCACTGCACCACGTCACCCGAAGAACCGCCAGAGCTGCTGGTGGCCACCGAGGAGATCGCCCCGGTGGACCAGTCCACGTCATACAGCTGGGACCCCCCGCCAAGGATCAGCGTGCCGTCCTCGAGCACTGCCAGGCCGTTCCCACCCGACCCGAGGAACAGGTAGGGATTCCCGGCCCCGGTGGCAGCATCCACCTGCCAGAGCTGCCCGGTGTCGGTCACACCCCACAGCTGGCCCCAATCGTCGATGGCGATGTCGAACAAGCTGGCCCCGATTGGACCGATCAGCGTGAGCGTGTTGCTGCTCGGGTCCCAGGAGTAGAGGTCCTGGTAGTCCTGCAGGTAGACCGGCTCGCAGGCGGGCTCCACCACATCGAAGGCCTCCGTCACCGTGTCGAGGATGCCCTCGCCCCACAGGGCGACCTCAAGGGGATCGAGCTCGGCGAAGCCCGCGACCAGGGTGTCCGTGTAGCTGTCGGTGGCGCTGGGGTAGAAGCTGACGTCGACGCCCAGGGAGGCCTCGCCAAGCAAGGTGTAGGGCAGCGCGAAGGACTCGGGCACGAAGTCCTCTGTGCCAACCGCGATGTCCGTCAGGGTGACGTCGCAGGTGGAGCGATTGTACAGCCGCGCCTCGGCGTCCTCCTCGCAGTCCGCGTAGACCTCGCCGTAGTCCAACTCGGCAACACCAAACTCCACGGGATCGCTGTGGCCGTGGCCGCTGAGGGCACCCAAGGCCCAAGCGCCGGTGGCTTCCTCGACCGCCAGCCAGGCCTCCACCGAACCCTCCGCGGACGGAGTCCAGGTGATCCCCACGCTGATCCGCTGGCCAGGCGCCAAGCTGTGGGGCAGGGCCACAGGATCCGGCTGGAACGCCCCATCGTCGCTGCCGATGGCGACCAGCTCGGCGTCGGCTTCGCCGGTGTTCTCGATGATCACCTCGTCCCAGCGCGGGCAGTCCAGGTAGCCGTCACCGTAGCCGATGTCGCTCACGATCACGCCGGGTGCAACCGTGCTGGCCATCAGCTCCACCGGCGTCTCGCGCTGCTCGGGGTCGCTGCTGGTGATCCACAGCGTGGCCTCGCTGCTCTCGGCGCCCGGCTGGAAGACCATCGTCATGGTGGTGCTCTCCTCCGGAGCCAGCTCGCGCTCTCCCGGAGGATCCAGCACAGCCCAGGCGCCGTCACCAGCCACCACCCAGCCGTGCAGCTCGAGCTGCGCGTCACCGATGTTTTTCATGGTGACCGTCTCGACCTGATCGCCACTCGCCGGCGCGACGTCGCTCAAGAGGATGAACTCGGGATCGACGTGGATGATCGGGGCCGGCGCGTACTGCTCACCGACCTCGCTCACCAGGTCGTACTCCTGACAGCCGACTACGAGGGGGAGCAGCAGCACCAGACGCATCGCGAACCTCGAGCCAAGCGGTGGAGAACGGTCCTCAACCGTACTTGTGCTTCGATGGGCCAAACCCGATCGACCTCCTGGTGATCGTGTCCGGTCCCCCCCGAGGCGTTCAGCCCGCCAGCGCCCAGATCAGCAGATCCAGCTGCTGGACCGAGCCGATGAAGCCGTCGCCCTGCAGGATGGCGCCCACGCGCTCGAGGGGGTCCGAGGCGCCCGAGGGCTCCACCCGATCCGGCACTCGCGCGGCCATCTCCAGGGCCATGTCGAAGGCGGTGACCTGGGCCTGCTGGGCGCTCGCGCCAGGTCCGGAGCCTGCAGCCTGCATGGTAGCCGTCGACGATGCGATCTTCATGGGTGCTCCGGGTTCTCGACGCTCTGAGTGTTCCTTCGGCCCAACCCTGCCGGAGTGTGAGCCCGAACGGAAAAAAAGATGAACCCGAGCACATCGAAACCCCGCACCCACCCTCTGGTATGCTCCATGGAGCCCCACTCGGAGGTCACCGTGCGCACCCTGCCCATCGTCGTCGCCCCCCTCCTCCTGCCCAGCTGCATGGGCTTCACCGGCGGTGTCATCCCCGACACCGGACGCTTCGTGGACAAGACGGACGACACGGCCGACTCCGAGCCCCCCGAGCAGCAGCACCCCGAGTGGGCTGGATCCGGCGCCGACGGCGCGCTCGATCTCACCCAGTTCTTCGTGCTCGATCAAGACCTGCGCGGCGACCGCGAGCAGCCCGACGCCGTGCGCTACACCGTCACCAGCATCGAGGGCGCGACCCTGGAGCTGAGCGAGTCGGGCCTGGGGCTGGACGCCGGCGACGAGGCCATCCTCATCAACATGCGCGGCGCCACCTCCGACTACGCGGGGGTCGGAGCCTGGAGCTTCGTGGAGATCGCGAGCGTGGACGGCAGCGCAGTGCAGCTCGCCGCCGATCCGGGAGTCGTCTTCACCGAGTCTGGCAACGAGGACCTCAGCGACCAGATCATCGCCCTGCAGCGCGTGCCCCACTACACCAGCGTCACGGTAGCCGATGACAGCGTGCTCACCGTCTCCGACTGGGAGCACCACGGCGGTGGCCTGTTGGTGCTCCGGGCCCAGCAGGGTGTACACGTTCAGGCGGGCGGCGTCATCGACGCGACAGGAACGGGCTACGCCGGTGGCGACACCGGCAGCTCGGGATGTGACGGCTACCAGGGCGAGAGCATCACCGGATTCGGAATCGGCGGCAGCTGCGGCGGCTACTACAACCAGGACATCGAGGGCCAGTACCCCAACGCCGGCGGAGGCGGCTGCATCATCACTGGCGGTGGGGGCGGCTACGGCGGCTTCGGCCACCCGGGCGACGCCTGGAACACCGGCTACTCCGAGGCCGCAGGGGGCACCCCCTACGGCGACGAGGCCCTGGCGGCCCTGCACCTGGGCTCTGGCGGTGGCGGGGTCTGGAACGGTAGCGATGGCACCGAGGGCCCCGGCGGTGCGGGAGGCGGCATCGTGCTGCTGGCGGCATCCGAGATCCTGGTGGACGAGGGCGGCAGCATCCGCGCCAACGGCGCCGACACCTTCGCCTGGTCCACCGGCAGCTACACCTACGGGGCCGGCGGTGGCGCTGGCGGCAGCCTGTGGCTCATCGCCCAGCAGCTCCAGATCGCCGAGGCCACGGTCCTGGCCGCGGGCGGGGCCGGCCAGGACGACTACGAGCGCCAGGGCGGCGACGGCAGCGAGGGACGGGTGCGGATCGACTGCGAGACCTGCAACGGCTTCGAGCACGGTAGCGAGGAAGCCACCGAGGCGCTCGGGGCGGGCAGCGATCCCGACCCTGGCTCGAGCGAGCTGCCTGCCTAGTCATCATCCCGAAGTCGAATCCGCCCCTGCACCCGGTACAGGACGATGGCGAGCACCTCGCGGAAGGAACCACGCACCCGGGGCCAGGGTGGAGCCGTCGAGCCCGCGGTCTCCACCACGGTGAAGTGGCGACCGAAGACCCGACCCGCGCGGAAGACGTGGTAGGCGTCGCTGACCAACACGATGCGCTCGAAGCCGTGCTGCTCGGCCAAGAAGCGGGCGTTCTCCTCGGTGGAGGCCGAGGCGTCCTCGAGCACCACGATCTCCCGAGGCACACCCAGGCTGCCCGCATACTCCGCCGCGGCCTGGGCCTCGGAGGGCGGGTGCTCCCCCACGCCGCCGGTGAAGGCGATCGTCGGCGCGAGCCCCTCCTCCCACAGGGCGACGGCCAGCTCGGTGCGGGCTTGCAGCGCGAGCGAGGGCACACCCCCGGGGTCCACCCGACAGCCGGCCACCACGATGGCGTCGTAGGTCTCCAGCTCGGGCCGGCGGTGCCCGGTGACGTCCAGGGTGGCCGCGAGCAGGGTCCAAAGGCCGAGGCCCGAAGCGAGGCTGAGAAACACGAGCTGACGGAGGGTGGGACGGAGGGCCATGGGTTCTCCAGGTGGGAAGCGTGACACGCTGCGAGGAACCCGAATTCCGGATCGGGAAAGCCATCACCGCAACCGACCTCGAGCCACCGCGCATAGGGTCCCTCCGAAGTTTCCAGGCAGGCGCCAGGCTCGGGGCCACCCTGGCTGCTGGACGCGGCCTTCCCCGAAGCGTATGCCAAGGGCCATGCACGTTCGCACCATGACCGCCGCAGACATCCAGGCCGTGGCCCAAGCGCGCCTCCAGCTCTTTCCGGACTGCCCCCCGGATCAGCAGCGCACGGAGCTGGGCTTCCACCTGCGCCCCAGGGGTCCACCGGGCACCGTGGGCAACAGCGCCTGCCTGCTGGCCGGGCGGGATGGGGAGGTGCTGGGCTTCGCCGAGGTGATGATGCGCTCCCACGCCGAGGGCTGCTGGCAGCACACCGTGGGCCGCATCGGCGTGGCCTACCTGGAGGCCTGGTGGGTCCAGCCCCAGGCCCGCCGCAGCGGGGTGGGCCGGGCCCTGGTGGCCGCCGCCGAGGACTGGGCCCTGGCCCAGGGATCGCCGGTGCTGGCCTCGGACACCGAGCCAGAGAACACGCGGTCCCAGGCCGCCCACGCAGCACTGGGCTTCCGTGATGTGGGCCGCACCGTCAACTTCGTCAAGGTGCTGGAGAACTGACCATGCGAGCCATCGCGTTTTTGTGCGGCCTTCTTCTGGTGAGCTGCCACGCCAAGCAGGAGCCCCTGAGCCCGAGTGCCGAGCCCTCGGGCTGCGGGCTCGAGCTGGACGAGCTGGCGGGGACGCAGTGGGTGGTGCTGAAGAGGCAGCCCGACAACACCGACATCCCAGATGTCACGGCCCGCCTGCGCGTCTACGAGCAGGACGGTGTCACCCGGGCCCGCTACACCGGCGGTTCCCTCACGGATGTGCTCGACTACCGCTGCGAGCAGCGGGAGGGCAACTGGGGACCGGAGCTGTTCTGCCGCGAGAAACCCGAGATCGAGGACCTGTTCGTAGCGCTGTTCGTGTCCGACGAGACCGTGCCACCGTACGAACGCATCCACGCCATCGACGACTCGATCACCCCGGCCCAGTACGAGGCCGGAGCCCGCGCCGCCCTCGAGCGCATCGCTCTCCACCAGGACACGGATCAGTGGAGGAAGTTCGTCTTTCAGAACAACAACCTGGGCAACAAGCTCCAGCACCAGATCTGGCTGCGCATCGACGAGCGACAATGCCGGTTGATCATCAGCGACATGTACATGACCATCTACAACGGCAAGATGCTCATCGACGCCAACGCGGTGGGCACCAGCCCCATGGTCGCCAGCGACGAAGAACTGCTCTTCGATCACTGCGGCGACACCCGCGATCTGATCCCTACCAAGTCCCAAGAGCCACCCGCGTCCGCCAGCGACGCCTGCGCCCACAACCGCGGCTGCTTCTTCGAGCCCGGCGAGACGGCGTACTTCCACGACATCGGGGACCCGCCACCGCCCCCAGGGCCTGGCTGCACGGACGGCTTCGACACCTGGCGGGACTGGCGGCCCGTGGGCCGGGACCGACCGCTCACCCCCCAGCCCCACTGGAGCACCTCCTTCACGGACGCCGGCCTCCACGTGGTCCACACGGTCAAGCACCGCAGCTGCAAGCGCCGCCCGCGCGAGGTCCTCGAGGTGAGCTGCGCGCTGGTGGCGCTGCCCTGAGAACGCCGGGAATGCCAGCGCCTTCCGAGAACAAGAACTCCGAGATCGTCTTCGAGAATGCTCGAATGGGAGCTGAATCGCCCGTAATGGAGATATAGGGCATTCGCGAAGCGTCCAGCCCATCCCAGCCGCGGATCCCTCATGGCAGCGCCATCCTCCCCCGTGGAGACCGAGACCGGCCTCGTCGACGGCAAGTACTCCATCGCGGACCTGGTGGATCTTGGTGTCCTCCGCGCCACCCTGGAGATGTTCTCCCGCGCCACCGGCTTCACCACCGGGCTGATCTCCCACCCCCAACGCGAGGTGCTCTTCGGCACCGGCTGGCGGGACATCTGCACCAAGTTCCACCGAGCCGTCCCCGAGGCCTCCGAGGTCTGCACTGAGAGCAACATCCAGCTCACCGCCGCCCTGCGGGAGCTGCGGGCCCTGAACGTCGAGCGCTGCCGACACGGCCTGGTGGATGGGGCCACCCCCATCATCGTACGGGGCGTGCACGTGGCCAGCCTCGCCACCGGACAGATCCTGTTCGAGGAGCCCGACCCGGTCCGCTTCCGCGCCCAGGCCGAGCGCTTCGGCTTCGACCCCGACGCCTACATGGCGGCGCTGGCCGAGGTGCCCGTGGTCAGCGAGCAGCGCTTCCGCGATGCGCTGGCCTTCCTGGCCGATCTGGCCGTCACCATCGCCGAGGTCGGCCTGCAGAACCTGGAGCTGCGGGAGCAGGCGGAGCAACTGGAGGCCGAGGTCTGCGAGCGTAAGCGTGCTCAAGAGGCCCTGCTGATGAGCGAGGAGCGCTACCGCACACTCTTCGAGGACGCCAACGACGCCATCTTCCTGCTCGACAAGAGACGCTTCACCAGCTGCAACCAGCGGGCAGTGGAGCTCACGGGCCGCTCCCGTGACGAGCTGTTGGGCATGGGTCCGCTGGAGCTGTCGCCGGCCGCCCAGCCCGACGGGCGCACCACGGCCGAGCTGTTCGAAGAGGTCCAGGCGGCCACATTGCGCACCGGTCGCCACGTCTTCGAGTGGCGCCAGCAGACCCCCGACGGCGCCCCCCAGGATGTCGAGGTGAGCCTGAGCGTCGTGGAGCTGGCCGAAGGCCGGCAGCTGATGGCCCACGTGCGCGACGTCACCGACCGCAAGCTGGCCGAGGCCGACAAGCGCGACCTCGAGCTGCGGCTGGGCCACCTGCGCCGCATGGAAGCCGTGGCCACCCTGGCCGGAGGCATCGCCCACGACTTCAACAACATCCTTGGCGCCATCATGGGCTACACCGAGCTGGCCTCGCTCCACACCGCCGAGGGATCGCCGGCGCAACGCCACCTGGAACACGTGATGGGGGCCAGCAGCCGTGCCAAGGACCTGGTGGGCCGGATCCTGGCCTTCAGCCGCCACGCCGAGCAGCAGCGCGAGCCCCTGGACCTGAGCCCCATCGTGAAGGAGTCACTGCGCTTCCTGCGCGCCTCCATCCCCACCACCATCGAGATCCGCCACGATCTCGGCTCGACCCCAGCCTACGTCCACGCGGACGTGGGCCAGATGCACCAGCTCATCATGAACCTGGGCACCAACGCCTACCACGCCATGCGCGAGACCGGGGGGGTGCTCGAGGTGGGCCTCGAGCGGGTGGTGTCGGTGGGGCCGGGTGTCTCGGGCGCTCCGCCACAGAGCGCCGGCCCGTTCATCCTGCTCACAGTGCGCGACTCGGGCATCGGCATGGATGCCAGCACCGCGCGCCGCTGCTTCGATCCCTTCTTCACCACCAAGGCCAAGGGCGAGGGCACCGGGATGGGGCTCTCGGTCGTCCACGGTGTGGTCAAGGCTCACGGGGGCGCACTGGGGGTGGAGAGCCGGCCGGGCGAGGGCAGCCTGTTCTCGGTCTGGCTTCCCGCCCTCGACGAGCTGCAGCCCGAGCCCGCGGCCGGCGAGCTGCTGTTGCCCCGGGGCCACGAGCGGGTGCTGCTGGTGGACGACGATCCCATGTTGTTGAGGGCCGTCGGACGCTTGCTGGAGTTTGCAGGCTACGCCGTGACCGCAAAGGCCTCGAGCAACGACGCCCTGGCCCTGCTGCAGGGGGAGCCCAACGGCTTCGACCTGCTCATCACCGACCAGACCATGCCGGGCCTGACCGGCGCGGATCTCGCCCGCCAGGTCCACCAGCTGTTCCCCGAGCTTCCGATCGTCATCTGCACCGGATACAGCGACCTCCTCGATGAGCCCAAGGCCCTGGCACTGGGGGCGCGCGCCCTGCTCCACAAGCCCCTGGACCGGGCGACCCTGACCCGAGTGGTGCGTCAGGTGCTCGACGCGGTGGAGTGAGCCGGGGGCTCAGTCTCCCAGGGTGAAGCGACGAGCCAGGCTGGGCTCGGGGCGTGGGAGCTGCAGCTCGGTGGGCTCATGCAGGGGCTGGGGCTCGAACGCCGTGGGCGAGTAGAAGGCGGAGGGAGGCGGAGGCATTCCGGGTTCGGCTTCCTCGATGTGCAGGGACAGCACGAAGGCCAGGTCGCAGGTCGGGCGGTCCCACACAGGGCAGATCTCGTTCTCCGGAACCTCGAGCCACTCATCGGGCGGTGACTGGCAGGCCTCACCCTGGGCCAGCAGGTCTGGGTTGTTTTCGGACCAGCAGTTGTCCACCAAGGAGACCTGGGCCTCGTCCAGCAAGACCCCCGCACCTTCGTTCCCAGAGAAGGTGTTGCCCTCCAGCAGCAGCCCACTGGACCCGTCCCAGGCCTCTGTTTCGATGGCGTACACCCCATCACCGCAGCGGCTCGCCATGCCGTGATCGACGCTCTTGTTCCCGGAGATGTCGTTGCCCGTCAGTTGGTAGCTCCCCCCGAGCCCAAACCACGCGCCCGCGACCAGGTTGTCCGTCAAGACATTGTCCTGAAGGAGCACGGTTGGACTACCCAGCTCCCACTGGTTCGCCGCGTACACCCCGACGCCGCCCCCCAGGTTGGCGCTGGTCCCGGTGCCAGAGATCGTGGAGGCGTCGATCTCGAGGTTGCCCTCCATGATCGCGACAGCCCCCGCGAACTCGTTGTCGAGAATGGAACATTCGTGACACATGATTTCCGAGCCTTCGACCACCGAGTACAGTCCGGGACCCTCATTGCCGGAGATTCGCACCCCCTGGGCCACCACGTTGGCCCCCCGCTCGGCCACGATCCCGATGGACACCGAGCTCTTGTTGCCGAAGCTGGGGCTGGTCTCGGTGATGGACGAGTCCTGGATCACAGCGACGGTGCTCTCACCGGAGACGAGGAGCCCCACCGAGCGGTTCCCCGTCACCTCGCACCTGGACGCTCGAAGCGCTGCTCCCTGCTCCACTACGACGCCGTAGCCTCTCTGGCCGCTTCGGTCGGCTGTGGAGCCCTGAACCACGGTATCGCGCAAGATCCCTCGGGTGTGGTGATCCCTGATGAGAATCCCCGCCGAGATGCTCCCGAACACCTCACTGCCCTCCGCGATCAAGGTCGCGCCATCCCCAACGCGGATCCCGTACGAGTCCTCCTCACCATACCAACTGACGCTGATCATGCTGCCCAACAAGGTCAGCTCCGTGCCCCTTCCGTAGACGACAATCCCCTGGGCCGTCTCCCCCCTCACCACACAGCGCTCTGCGACCACGGCTGCGCCGCCACCAGCTTGCAGGCCGTACCCATACCGACCCACCTCGCCCGTTCCCGTGTCTACGAACTCGTTCTCCAGGGTGTCCTGGACCACAGTGTCCTGCAGGACGATCCGTGTGGCCTCACCCCAGGCCAGCACACCTGTGTCCTGATTCCCCACGACCTCGCAGCCGACCATCAAGACGGCCGCGCCTTCGTGCACCCCGACACCGTGGCCCAGGTTGCCGACCCCATCGCACTGGGTGCCTGACACCACGGTATCGATGACCACGCCGCCGGTGCCAAACTCGTTCAACAGCACACCCGTGGAGCGGTTGCCGTCCACTACGCAGCCCTCGACCTCGATCTGCGCACCATCCCAGGCCCACACGCCCACGCCGCCGACTCCCTCCGCGTTCGGCAGTGTGTCCAGGACCTGGGAGTCGACGAGGGTGGCCTCGGAGCCTGCGCCCAGAGCCGACAGCCCGATGACCCCGTTCCCATCAACGACACAGCGCTCCACGCTCAGCTGGGCCCCATCCCTGGCATCGAGGCCGCAGCCATACTCGGTCCCCCCATCCAGGAAGTTGCCCCGCACGGTAGAGTCCACGACCGTGACCACAGTGTCCTCGCTGACGGCCTGCAGCCCCTTGATGGCGTTGTCGATCAGCTGACAGCGCTCCACCCTCAGCTCGGCGCCTTCGCTGACCTCGACCCCGAACCCGCCGGAGCCGTCCGACTCCTTGGACGTGCCACGGACCACCGAGCCCATCAGCACAGCCTCGGTGCCCGCGCCGTTGGCCACAAAGCCCCGGGAGCCGTTGTCGATCAGCGTGCAGCGCTCGGCCGTCAGCACCGCGCCGCTGAACACGTCGATGCCGTAGCCTCCACCGCCGCTGGCGTCGGGCCGGGTGTCCTGGACGAGCACATCGCGCATCGTGACCTCGGTGCCCGCGCCGTAGACCAGCACGGCCACCGCACTGGTCTCCACGACCTCGGCGCCTTCGATCTCCACACTGCAAGGCGCCATGCTGCTGGCGCGGCGCACGACGATCCCGAAGGAGGAGCCGTCCTCGACCCGCAGGTCCGCCAGGCGCAGGTAGCCCGAGCCGGCCAGGATGCCGGTGTAGCTGGAGCCGGTGACGGTCACGCCGGAGACGGAGGCCTCGCCGTAGGCGGTGGACAGGGCGATCCCCGCCGCATCCGCGCTCGCGCCGCTGGCGTCGAGGATCACCAGGTCCTGGCAGCGGCCCGCCAGCTGCACGCCCCCGTGCTCCGTGCCGAACGACAGGGTCTCCGCGTAGGTGCCGGCCGCCACCGCCACCTGGCCGCCACCCCGGGAACCGGCCAGGTCAAGCCCGGCCTGGACACCGGCCAGGGGCGCATCTGCGCTGCCATCCCCGCCCGCGTCGGCCAAAGCGTCCACGTAGACCGTAGCCTCGTCCACCGGCAGCTCACCCCAGGTGCCGACCCCACACGCCTCGGGCACGCAAGCGCCGTCATCCTCCAGCCAGCCTTCGGCACACACCAGGGGCTCCGGGCCGGCCTTGCCAGCGGGCTTGTCGCACGCAGCGACCAACGGGATGGCGATGATGGCGGCGGGGATGCGCAAGGGGCCTCCAGCACACCTTGGTATCACCCCTGCAGAAGCGATCGTCACCGAATGTCTTCATGGCGTATTGCAGGTTGACGAAGACCCCCTCGAACCCGTAGCTTCGCCGCTTCGCCCGCCCCCCCCCTGGCGCCGGAACCATGCCACGAAGCTTCTCCGTCCGCATCGTCATCGCCTTCGCCAGCCTATCCCTGGCGGTGGGACTGCTGGGCTCCTGGGCGATGTATCAGCGGGCGCGGGCGCAGCAGATGGAGCGGATCCGCGCGGAGCTGAGGGCGGTGGCCACGGCAGCGGCCGTCGCCATCGACGGCGACGCCCTGGCGCAGCTGCAGGAGCCCGCCCAGCAGGGGGGCGCCGCCTGGGCGACCATCCAGGAGCAGCTGGACCGCATCCGCGTCAGCAACGAGGACATCCGCTTCGTCTACACCATGCGCCGCGATCCGTCGGGGGCCGTCAGCTTCGTAGTGGACGCCCCCGCCGTGGACTTCGACGGCAACGGCCGCATCGACGAGGACGAGGAGATGGCCGCCCTGGGCGAGGCCTACCCCGCCGCGGCCGAGATGCCGGCCCTGTACCGGGGCTTCGAGCACCCCGCGGTGGACCCGGAGCTGACCCACGACCGCTGGGGCTGGATGCTGTCGGGCTACGCTCCGATCTTCGACAGCCAGGGGCGCTCGGTGGGCCTGGTGGGCGTGGACCTGATGGCCGGCCGCTTGGCCCAGCTGCAGCGGGACTTGCGGCTGGGCTGCCTTGTCATCGTGCTCGCGGTGGGCCTGGGTTCGGCGCTGCTGGCGGCCATGCTGTCCTGGCGCCTGGTGCGCCCGATCCGCGCCATGCGCCGCGAGCTGACCCAGGTGGAGCGAGGCGAGCGAGAGTACCTGAGCACCGACCTGGGCGACGACGAGCTGCAGCAGCTGGCCCTGGCCTTCAACGCCCAGCTGGACAGCCGCCGGAGCACCGAGCGCCAGCTTCAGGAGGGCGCCAAGCTCGAGGTGGTGGCCCAGCTCTCCGCCGCCATGGCCCACGACTTCGCCAACCACCTGACCGTGATCTCCACCACCGCCGAGTTGCTGCTGATGGACGCCCAGGAAGGCTCCGCCCTGCAGCGGCGGCTGCTGCGCCTGCAGCGCGCTGCCCACGGCGCCTCCGCCGAGGTGCGCCGGTTGCTGGTCTTCGCCCGGCGGGCGCCCGAAGAGCACAAGCCGGTGGACCTGAACGAGCTGGTCCAGGCCGTGGTGGACCTGTACAAGGGCACCAGCAAGCACGGGGTGGAAGTCCTCACCCTGCTCGAGGCCGACGACGCCATGATCATGGGCGACAGCCACGCCCTGCAGGGCGCGCTGCTGAACCTGGCCCTCAACGCCCGCGACGCCATGCCCGACGGCGGCATCCTCACCTTCGGCACCGCCCGCGGCGTCGCGGACGACGGCAGCCCGCGCCTGCTGCTCACGGTCGCCGACACCGGCACGGGCATGAACGAAGAGGTCCAGCGGCGCCTGTTCGAGCCCTTCTACAGCACCAAGCCCAAGGGCCGCGGCACCGGCCTGGGAATGCTGGCCGTCAAGAGCGTCGCCGAGCGCCACGGCGCCACCATCCGCGTGGACTCCACCCCCGGCGAGGGCAGCACCATCACCCTCGAGCTATCCCCCACATAGACGTAGGGGAGGACTTCACGTCCTCCCGGATCGACTCCGGAAGAAGAGATGCCTCGAGACCACCTCACCAAGCCTCAGAAGCGCGCCCTCCGCCAACTCGCCGCCATCGGCCATGAGCGGG
Organism: uncultured Enterobacterales bacterium; assembly: GCA_964532635.1. GTDB lineage: Bacteria > Myxococcota_A > UBA796 > UBA796 > JAFGLY01 > CALDOK01. Next base: position 4,117 of record CAZHIK010000043.1, on the reverse strand, counting down.
AGCTCGGTGCGGCATTGACCGAACTGGAGCGTCACTTCGGGCGCTGGCGGAACGGCGAGCTGAACGTCTTCGAGCTCAACGAGCACATCCACGCGTTCCACCAGGGTCCTTCCCGTGAGCTGTACAACAGCTACGACGGCTCCAACCTCGATCTCGCCGTACAAGCAGCGATCATTCGGGGTGCCATCGAAGAGTCGGAGATTCCCGAAGTCATCGCTGATCTCATGGCCTCGGCGGTCGAATTGGCCCGTACCCGCCGGTGACGCCGTTCGGGTGCTCTGTTCCGCGCCCAGAACGGGTTCGAACTATCCAGTTTCGCGACAGACCCGGGCCGGACTATCCACCTCGCGCCGAGCTGGACCACTCCGGTCTTCGGGGACCACCGTGAAAGGCGGTTTTCGTCGCCTCCAGCTCGGGCTCGTCGGGATCGTGGATACTTCGCCCAGACTCTGTCGCTGATGCGGATAGTTCGGAGCGACTCTGGTCGCTCCAGTCCGACGCTACGCCCGCCGCCGCACCGCCAGCCCGACCACGAACAAGCTCAGCAGGCCCGCGCCCAGGCCCCGGGTGCCGGACGCACTGCAGCTCGTACCGTCCTCGAGCCCCTGGGAACGGGGCAAGGGCGCATCGGCGCCATCACCGCAGGTGCTGCCTTCGTCCACCAGGCCGTCGCAGTCGTTGTCGATGTGGTCGCAGGCGCACTCGTCGGCGCCCGGGTAGGCCCAGATGTTGTCGTCGTCGCAGTCGCCCTCGGCCACGGTCCAGCCGTCGCCGTCGGCGTCTGTGCCGCTGCCGCTGCTGTTGCCGTTCTGGACCACCGAGGTGGGATCCCAGAAGCTGGAGTCGTGGGCGTGGCGGTCGGACCAACTTCCCCCCAGGGGCTTGACGGCCGCCAGGAAGTAGACGCTGTCGATGTCACCATGGGGCACCGTGAACTCCACCGTGCGGGTGCCCGCGGATGAGGTGATCCCCGCGCCGCTGGCGTCCCAGGTCACCGAGTCGATGATGGCCCAGCTGTCGTAGTCGGCCACCTGCAGGTAGAGCTCCACCGCCTCGCCGTAGTCGGCCGCGTCGGTCTGGAAGCTCATCTCGATCTCCACCGCGTTCCCCGCCACCAGGGCGTTGGGGTAGCTGGTGATGGCGACCTCGCCGGAGGGGGAGCCGGTGGTGCCCCCGCTGGAGCTGGCGCCCGGGGTGTGGGGGCTCAGGCCCTCGAAGTCCTGGATGGCGTGCAAGTGGGCCAGCCCCACCTCGTCGAGGTTGGCGTCGTCGGCCATGATCTCGGCGTTGCTGGCCCACACGTCGATGAAGGCCATCTCGTTGAGCTCGGCCGGCATGCTGGTGTTGGTCAGCACCGTGAAGCTGGCGTACTTCACGCCGCGATCCCGGGTGCCCAGGTGGTCGAGCACTTCGTCCTGCACATGCTCGGCCAGGCTGGCCGCCGTGGTGCCCGACGCGTAGGCGTAGGTCTCGGTGCCGTCACCGCCGCCGGCGTTGGCGTGGATGGACATGAAGTAGTCGGCACCCAGGCCGTTGGCGTAGTCGCAGCGGCCCGACAGGCCGACGTAGCTGTCGGTGTTCCGGGTGGTGTGGACCTCCCAGAAGCCGCCGCCCGAGCCGTCGCCGTTGTCGGCCCGCAGCCAGTCCTCGAAGGCCAGGCTGGCGGTGAGCACCAGGTCCTTCTCCTGCAGGCCGTTGCCCACCGCACCGGGATCGTAGCCGCCGTGGCCGGGATCGATGACGATGCTGGCGGTCTCGGCCCGGGCGGTGGAGGCCAGCAGGGACAGGGCGAGCAGCGGAGCGAGGGCGCGGGTCATGGCGACACCTCCTGCACCAGGTCGCCCACCCACAGAGCACCGTCGCGCACCCAGGCCAGCTGCGTGCCGTCGGGGGAGACCGCGGGATGCAGCTCGATGGCGTCGGGGGTGTCGGTGATCCGCACTTGATCTCCGTCGATGATGGACAAGGCCCACAGATCGCCGTCGGTGAGGTCGTGGCCGTCGTCCACGGTGCGCTCGAAGAAGAGCCACAGGCCATCGGGGCTCCACTCCGGGTGGGTGGAGCCGGGAGCCCGGAAGAGTGCCAGCCCGCTCTCTACATCCACCACGTGCAGCCCCGAGGCCAGCCCCACCACGGCCAGCAGGGCTCCATCGGGGGACAGTTGGGGATCCAGGAAGCGATCTGCGCCCGGGGTCAGGCGCAGCGGATCCGCGCCGTCGCGCCGCAGCCAGACGTCGTCCCGCTCAACGAACACCGGAGCCTTGTGAGCATGGTCTCGCTCGAGCTCGACGGGACCACCCAGGTCCACATCGAAGCTCAGCGCCGCGTGGCGACCGCGGGCGGGGCACAGGATGTGCTCCGCGTCGATCCAGCGATGGCGGAAGGCCGAGCGCTCGGCGCTGGCGGGCACCGGCTCCAGCTCTCCCCCGCGCGCGCTCACAACCTGCAGGCCCTGGTAGCGCAGGCCCGCCACGCTGATGCGGTCCCCGTCGGGAGCCCAGGCGGGATCGAGCCAGGGGCCCGCGTCGCTGAGGGGCCGCTCGCTCCGCAGGTCGATGCGTGCCTGCACAGGAGCCTCCGCATCCAGAGCCACGCCACCGCAGGCGGGCAGGAGCAGCAGAAGGGTCGACACGACGGGCGCACGCATGGGACCTCCAATTTTCACAGATTTCTCGATTTTCTCGTTCGCTCTACATGTGTACCGGTCGCCTGGAGAACGTGTCAAGCCTCGACGGCTCGTCCCCGCGCCCCCCCCCCTTGCCCCAGCCCCCCTTCGTGCGAGGATCGGCGCCCGGCCCCCCCCCTCCCCCCCCATGCACCCCCCCCCCGTCCAGCCCGGCGACACCCTCGGCCGCTACCGCATCGACGCGGTGCTCGGCGCGGGAGGCTTCGGAGCGGTCTACCGGGCCACCATGGACGGGCCCATGGGCTTCCGCAAGACGGTGGCCATCAAGAGCATCCACGCCCACCTGGTGGCGGGCAGCCCCCAGTTCCTCCACTCCTTGATCGACGAGGCGCGCCTGGGAGGCCTGCTGCGCCACCCCAACATCGTCGAGACCTACGAGCTGGTGCAGGTCGACGAGCACTGGCTGGTGGTGATGGAGTACGTGCGCGGGGTCACGCTGGAGCAGCTACTGGCCCACTGCAAGGCCACGCGTACCAGCCTGCCCACCGGCATCGTGCTCGAGCTGGGGGAGCACATCTGTCGAGGCCTGCATCACGCCCACCGGCTCTGCGACGACAAAGGCGCCCGGCTGGGTATCGTCCACCGCGATCTGAAGCCCAGCAACCTGATGATGACCTCACAGGGGGGGGTCAAGGTGGTGGACTTCGGCATCGCCAAGGCCGCCTCGAAGCTCCACCAGCACACCCGCACCGGCCAGGCCAAGGGCACCCCCGTCTACATGAGCCCCGAGCAGCTGGCCGGGGTCCGCGACCTGGGGCCGGCCTCCGACATCTTCTCCCTGGGGGCGGTACTCTACGAGCTCATCACGGGCACACGCCTGATTCGGGGCGAGGTCTGGGTCTCCCTGTACGACCTGGTCAAGTCCGAGCTGGACGCATCCCTGGCGACCCTGGATGAGCGCCTGCCCGGGCTGACCGCCATCGCGACCCGCTGCCTGGCCAAGGATCCCCAGGACCGCTGGCCCACCGCTCGCGATCTGGGCGACGCCCTGCGGGAGCTGCGCCTGGGGACCGGAGAGCCGGAGCTGCTCACGGTCTTCTCGGCGATGGTCCTGGCCACGCCCGAGGACACCGCCTACCAGATGCGGGACTCGAAGCTCTCCACCCTCCCCCCCCAGCTGGTCGGCTTCCTGGACGACTTCCTGCACGAGGGGGACACCGTCTGGCCGCCTCCCCTGCCCTCCGAGGCCGCATCCGCTGTTGAGCCTGCGATGTCCACGGGGGACTGGGGGCTGGACGACGGCGAGCCCCTGGACGATATCCCTGGCCCAAAACCCAGGACCGAGACATGGGCGCCGGCGGACACGCAGCCGCCGGCCCCAGGCGGAACCACACCGGCCTACACGGCGGCCCAGCCCCCCATGGCGGCCCCCCATCCCACGGCGGCACACCCCCCAGCCTCGATCCGACCGTCGCCCCCCAGCTGTCCCCC
>CAZHIK010000042.1:15795-21278 GCA_964532635.1 uncultured Enterobacterales bacterium | reverse complement strand
CTCGAGGCCCCTACCCTGGTGATCGACACGGACACCCCCTACATCAGCGCGCGGGCTGGCGACGGCGGCACCACCGCCGGCGGCACCATCAAGCTGTTCTACGACAGCCTCTCGGGGGCCGCGCCCAGCAGCACGGCCGCGGGTCGGGTCTACGATGCCGGCGCGGGGAGCTGGGAAGCTCCCTAGTCCGAACGCTTTCGAACTCCCCCGCCTCGGCGTACACTCCCAGGGTCGTCCCTGGGAGGTCCCATGCGCGCCCGCCTGTTCGCCCTCGCCCTGCTCTCCGTCTGCGCCTGCCGTACGGACGAGAAGCCCATCGACACCGACACCATCGTCGAGGACACGGGGACCCCTCCGGTGGACGCCGACGGGGACGGCTTCTTCGCCGACGAGGACTGCGACGACGCCGACGCCACGGTCCACCCGGGGGCCGAGGAGACCTGCAACGGCGTGGACGACGACTGCGACGGCAGCATCGACGAGGACGCCACGGACCTGCTCACCTGGTACGCCGACGCCGACAGCGACGGCTACGGCGATCCCGAGACCAGCGTGGCCGCCTGCAGCCAACCCACGGGCTTCGTCGAGGACAGCACCGACTGCGACGACAGCGACGACAGCGTCCACCCGGGCCAGGAGGACCTCTGCAACGACGTGGACGACGACTGCGACGGCGTGGTGGACGGGGACGCGAGCTTCGAGGACTGGTACGCCGACAGCGACGGTGACGGCTACGGAGACGCCGAGGCCGTCACCACCGCCTGCGCCCTGCCCTCCGGCTTCGTCGAAGACGACACCGACTGCGACGACAGCGACGCCGCGGTGAACCCGGGCGCCGATGAACTCTGCGACGACATCGACAACGACTGCGACGGGCTCGTCGACGAGGACGACGCGGCGGACGCTCCCACCTGGTACGCGGACAACGACGGAGACGTCTACGGCGACCCCGCCTCCACCATCACCACCTGCTACCAGCTCAGCGGCTACGTCAGCGACGACACCGACTGCGACGACACCGAGCCCGAGGTCAACCCCGGCGCGAGCGAGATCTGCAACGACCGCGACGATGACTGCGACGGCGTGGCCGACGAGGGCCTGGCCTACTCCACCTGGTACGCCGACGGTGACGCAGATGGCTTCGGCGACGCGGACACGAGCACCTCGGCATGCACCCAGCCCAGCGGCTACGTCTCGGACGACACCGACTGCGACGACGGCGACTCCGCCATCAACCCCGACGCCACCGAGGCCTGCGACGGCGTGGACAACGACTGCCACGGCAGCACAGACGAGGGCGTCACCTCCACCTGGTACAGCGACGCCGACGGTGATGGCTACGGCGACGCCTCGAGCCCCGTGGAAGCCTGCTCCGCCACCAGCGGCACCACGGCCGACAGCACCGACTGCGACGACACCGACGCCACGGTGCACCCCGGCGCCGCCGAACTCTGTGACGGCGTAGACAACGACTGCGACGGCAGCACCGACGAGGGCCTCTCCTCCACCTGGTACGTCGACGCCGACGGCGACGGCTACGGCGACGCCACCAGCACCGTGGAGGCCTGCGCCCAGCCCACGGGCACCGTCGCGGACGACACGGACTGCGACGACAGCGACAGCAGCATCCACCCCGGCGCCACAGAGCTCTGCGATGGCGTGGACAACGACTGCGACGGCGGCACCGACGAGGGCCTCTCCTCCACCTGGTACGTCGACGCCGACGGCGACGGCTACGGCGACGCCACAAGCCCCGTCGAAGCCTGCGCCCAGCCCACAGGCTACGTCGCGGACGCCTCCGACTGCGACGACAGTGACGCCGCCATCAATCCCGGAGCCACCGAGGTCTGCAGCGACGGCGTGGACGACGACTGCGACGGCATCGCCGATGACGGCTGCGCCAGCACGGTGGACCACTGCGGCACCATCTCGAGCGACGAGACCTGGGCCGCGGGCACCACCCACCGGGTCACCTGCGATGTCTACGTCCAGGGCTCGAGCCGTCCAACCCTGACCATCGATGACGGGGTGGAGGTGCAGTTCGACGCGAACACCGCCCTGTTCGTCGGCTCCGGCAGCTACGGCTCCCTCGAGGTCGAGGGCGTCCTGCTGGGCGTGCTGATGACCTCGAGCGAGACCAGCCCCGCGGCCGGCGACTGGGACGGCATCACCTTCGGTGCCTACGACCAGGGCTCGGTGCTCGAGGGGCTCACCGTCGAGTACGGCGGCGCCAACGGCTACGGCGAGCTGTACCTGTACTACTCCGAGCTGGAGATCAGTGCGTGCACCATCCAGCACAGCCGCGAAGCCGGGATCTACATCCTCGGCGTCGGGGACACCGAGATCACCGACACCACCATCACGGACAACGACGGCCACGGCGTGGACGCGCGGAGCGGCAGCCTGCGGGTCTCCGGCTCGGCCACCTTCACCGGCAACACGGTCAGCGCCAATGCGGGCTCGCCCGTGGTGATCCCAGCGGCCTATGCCAGCACCCTCGACGCCTCGAGCAGCTACACGGGCAACGACGACGACCACGTGCTGCTGGTCGCCGATACCGTGGACGACGACGCTTTCTGGCAGCTGCTGGATGTGGTCTGGCAGGTCGAAGGAGACATCTACATCCAGGGCAGCGCGCGCCCCACCCTGGAGCTCGAGGACGGGGTGGAGGTCCGCTTCGAGGACGGCGCCGGCCTGCTGGTGGGCTCGGGCAGCTACGGCTCCATGGAGGTCGAGGCCACCACCACCGGCGTGCTGCTCACCAGCGCCGAGTCCAGCCCCGCAGAGGGCGACTGGGACGGCCTGACCCTCGGCGCCTACGACCAGGGCTCGGTGCTCGAGGGGGTCACCATCGCCTACGCCGGCGACAACGGCTACGGCGCGATCTACGCCTACTACAGCGATCCCGAGCTCATCGACTGCACCATCAGCGACTCGAGCACCAGCGGCTACTACGGCGTGGGCTCCGAGCCCGACATCTCGGGCACCACCATCACCGACTGCCAGGACGATGGGATCAACCTCAACACCTCCTCCACCCTGAGCACCTCGGGCTCCCCGAGCTTCGAGGGCAACACCATCTCGGGCAGCGGCGGCTATCCCCTGGTCCTGCCCGCCAATTCCGTGGGAGAGCTGGCATCGGACAACCTGCTGACGGGCAACAGCGAGGACTATGTCTTCGTCTGGACCGACACCGTGGATGACTCCGCCGAATGGCGCGCCCTGACCGCGCCCTACCTCATCGACGGCGACGTCTACGTCCAGGGATCCACCACCCCCACCCTGACCCTCGAGGACGGCGTGGAGCTGTACTTCGAAAACAACGCCGGCCTGCTGGTGGGCAGCGGCAGCTACGGTGAGCTCGAGGTCGAGGGCGCAACGACCGGCGTGCTGATGAGCACCATCGAGAGCAGCGGCTCGCCCGGCGACTGGGATGGGCTGACCGTGGGGGCCTACGGCGAGGCCGTGATCGAGGGATTGACCCTCGAGTACGGCGGCGACAACGGCTACGGCGGCCTGTACATCTACTACAGCGATGTGGAGATCAGCGACTCGTTCCTCGGCGAAAACGAGGACGCCGGCATCTACCAGTTGGGCGGCACCCTCGAGCTGACCGACACGATGCTGTACGACAACACCGGCATCGGGCTGGAGATGAACACCAGCGCCGTGCTGGGCATCGGAGGTGGAGCCAGCTTCACGGGCAACGTGGTGACCGGCAGCGGCGACCACCCCGTGGAGATCCCGGCCCTGTACCTGGCGGAGCTGGACGCCTCGAGCAGCTTCTCGGGCAACACCGATGACGCCATCGTGGTGCTGGGCGACACCGTGGACAGCAACAGCACCTGGCAGGCCCTGGACGTGCCCTACCGCGTGGACGGCTCGGTCTACGTGCAGGGCTCCGGCGCACCCGAGCTGACCATCGAGGCGGGCTGCGAGCTACAGTTCGAGGACAACGTCGGTCTGTACGTGGGCAGCGGGAGCTACGGCTCTCTGGACGTGCAGGGCAGTGCCACGGATCCCGTCACCTTCACCTCGGCGGACAGCTCGCCCGTCGCGGGCGACTGGTACGGCATCACCCTGGGCGCCTACTGCACCGACGCCAGCACCAACATCGACCAGGCGGTGATCGAGTACGGCGGCGACAACGGCTACGGCAACGTCTACGTCTACCACTGCAGCGGCAGCATCACCGACTCCACGATCAGCGACTCCTCCACCTGGGGCATCTACGTGGGCGGGGGCTCCCCCTCCATCAGTGGGATCAGCTACGCCTCGAACGCCTCGGGGGATCTGTACAACTAGTCGCGCAGGTAGCGGCAGCGTCGCAGCCCGCATGCTCGGCAGCCCTTCAGGCCCTGGGCGGGGGGCCGCGGCGCCCCGATCCACATGGCGAAGGAGATGGACTTGCGAGGCACCATCATCATCCCCGGGGTGAGGCTGACGTTCAGCGCCTGGGCCAGCAGGGCCTCGAGCAGCGCGGGCTGGTGCTCCAGCCCCCAGCCCGGAAAGCCCGGGCTCATCCGGCAGCCGGGGGTGCCCACCACGGCATCGCCGGCCGCCAGGCCCAGCTGCTCGAGGATCCAGGCCGAAAGCAGGTCGGCCGCCTGCTCCGCCGCCGCGCTGCCGTAGGCGTCCACCAACAGCGCGCTGGTGCTGGCGCCCTCACCCTGCAAGCGCTGGACGTGCTCATCCACGCCCGGACCGAGGGTCACCAGGCCCAGGGCCAGGTGCTCGGCCTCCACCGGCTCGAGGCCGAAGTCCACGCAGCGCTCGGGATCGACCACCCGCCATGCCCCTCTGCCTTCGATGAGCTGGCCCGCCTCGATCTCCACCAGCCCGATGAGGGCCTGGATGCGATCGCCGGGCAACACCCCCGGGGGGTAGTCCAGCATGCGCAGCAGCTCTTCCCGCGAAGGCCGCGGCTCGAGCACGAGCATGCCGGAGCGTCTCAAGCGTCCAATGCTCCCCGCAGGCCCGCGATGAAGCCTGGGTCCGAACCACAGCAGCCGCCCACCACGCGCACACCGGCGCGGGCCATGGCGGCCACGTCCCGCACGAACTCTGCCGGTTCCTGGTCGTAGACCGTGCCCTCCGGGGTGACCCGGGGCTGGCCGGCGTTGGGCTGCAGCACCACGGGCACATCCAGGCCCTCGAGGGCTTCGGTGGCCAGAGCCCGCATGTCGGGGCTGGTGATGGAGCAGTTGGCGCCCACCGCCGCAGCGCCGTCGTCGGCCAGGGCCCGCAGGCTGGGCACCAGGCGGTCGCCCATGACCGTGAAGAAGCCCCTGCGCTTGCGATCGAAGGTCATGCTGACCAGCACCGGCAGCCCTGGCGCCACGGCACGCAGAGCGGCCAGGGCGATGCGGGCTTCGCGCAGGTCGCTCATGGTCTCCACGTGGAAGCCATCCACCCCGCAGTCCGCCAGCAGCGCCCCCTGCTCCTCGAAGGCTGCACGGAAGGTGTCGGGATCGCCGGTGCCT
>CAZHIK010000042.1:0-15785 GCA_964532635.1 uncultured Enterobacterales bacterium | reverse complement strand
CCGGCCCGATGTCGCCCACCACCCAGCGGGCGCCCGCTCGGCGGGCCAGCTCCACCGCGCGCCGGTTGATGGCCTCGAGTCGATCCTCGAGCCCGTAGGGGCGCAGCCGCAGGCGGTTGGCCCCGAAGGTGCAAGGGTGGATGAGCTCGGCGCCAGCTTCGACATAGGCCCGGTGCACGGCCAGCAGCCGCTCGGGATGCTCGAGCACCCAGCGCTCGGGGGGCTGACCCGCCTCGAGACCCGCTGCGATGAGCTGAGTGCCCAGCCCGCCGTCGAGCAGCAGGGGACGGGGCTCGCGCAGGCGCTCGGCGAGGGGGGCGACGCTCACGCCAGCAGCTCCCGGGCCAGCTCCACGGCGCGCTGGGCGTTGTCGGCGTGGTGGGCTCCGATCTCGGCTGCCCAGGAGGGGGATGTGGGAGCGCCACCGACCATCACGCGGGTCTCGAGCCCCGCCGAGGCCACGGCGTCCACCAGGCGCTTCTGCACCGGCATGGTGGTGGTGAGCAGGGCGGATGCGGCCACGATGCCGGCCCCCGTCTCTCGGACCTTGTCCACGAAGGCCTCCACCGGCACGTCGGCGCCCAGGTCGTGGACCTCGAAGCCGTGGGCCGACAGCAGCGTGCCCACCAGGCTCTTGCCGATGTCGTGCAGGTCGCCCTGGACGGTGCCGATCACTACGCGCCCGATGGGCTCGCGGCCACCGGAGTCGGCCTCGAGGGCGGGCGCGAGCACGGCCATGGCGGCCTGCATGGCCTCCGCGCCCTGGATGAGCTCGGGCAGGAAGTACTCGCCCTCTTCCCACAGCTCGCCCACCTCTCGGATGCCAGCCGAGAAGCCGTGCTCGATGGCAGCCAGCGGGTCCACACCCGCAGCCAGGGCCTGCTCCGCCAGGCTGGCGGCCAGGTCCACGTCGCCGTCGACCACGGCCTCGCGCAGGGCGTCGAAGCTCGGGGGCTGGGTCATGGAAACCTCCGGCTACTCGGCAGCGGGTTCGGCGGGCTGAGCCGGCTCTTCGGCCACGCCGAAGATCAGCACGTACTGCTCGGGAAGCTCATCCAGGGTCTTCAGCTGGGTCCAGCCGGAGCCCTCGAGCTCGGCCTTGACCTTCTCGGGATCGATGCGCATCTCGGGGGGCGGGCCGTTGGTGAGGGAGCCGGGCTTGTAGTCCACCACCGCCAAGCGGCCGTCGAGTGCCAGGCCGGTCGCGAGCGCGGCGAAGAACGCCGGCCGATCGGTGATGTGGTGGTAGGTGTTGACCAGCAGCATCAGATCGGCCTCGCCATCGGCGATCATGTCGTCGGCTGCGGTGGAGAGCCGGACGTCCACCTTGGGAGCGCCCTCCTTGCCGAAGCGGGTCTTCATGTGCTCCACCATGTTGGGCTCGCTGTCGGTGGCGATGACCGTACCCCCGGTGCCCACAGCGGTGGCCAGGTGGGGCTCGAAGTAGCCGGTGCCCGCGCCGATGTCGGCCACGGTGCTGCCCGCCGCGATCTCGAGGGCGGCCACCAGCTCGGCGGGCTTCTGCCAGGCGTCGCGCTCCGGCGCGTCGAAGATGGCGGACCACTTGTCCACGTCCGCGAAGGAGTGGCCGTGCTCCATGTCCTTGTGCTCGCCGTGATCGTGCGCCGCGTGGTCGTGGCCGGCGTGGTCGTGGCCGGCGTGGTCGTGCGCCTCTTCGGCAGGGGCGGGGGCGTCCTGGCAGGCGAACGCCAGGGGGATCAGGGCGAGAAAGAGCTTGTTCACGGTGGCTCCAGGGAGAGGGACCCTGCTCCTGTATCCCCAGCTTGCCAGGCTAGCTTCTGTTGGTGTCGATGCGCAGCATCCAGGTGCGCAGCCAGCCACCACCCTGGGTGTTCGCCTTGGACAGCTCGCGGATCACCGCCGGATCGCCTCCATAGTCGTCGATCAGGTCCCACATGTACTGGCGCTGCTGGCGGTTGGGGTAGCGGCTGAAGATCAAGGACATGTCCTTGCGGAGGTCCTCCTTGCCGTACCACCACTGCCACTTGGTGGTGAGGTTGGCCAGCTTGATGGCGTCCTGGCGGACCCTGGCGATCTGGCTGTTCTCGTTGCGCCAGATCTCCTGGAGCTTGTCCATGGCCTTGTCGAAGCCCCCTTTGGCGTAGGCATCGGCCACACGCTCGTCGTGGTAGCGATGGCCGGGGGTGGAGATGTTCCGCACCAGCTGCTCCAACGCGGCGCGGTTGCGCTCGGCGAACTTCGACCAGGGCCGGTCGCGGGTGGCGTAGACGTACTGACGCTGGAAGTAGCTGATGGTGTCCGTGCCCAGCCGCTCGTAGACGTTCTCGGTCTTGCCGGCGTGCACGTCGATGCCCACCTTGACCGCCTTGATGTTGAACTCCCCGCCCAGGTGTTGCTCACCGCCGATGAGCAGGCGCTGGTACATCAGCGAGTAGCTGACGTCGCTCTCCCCGAAGTAGTTCATGTCCAGGGTGAGGGTGATGTAGGTGTCGGCGCCGATCTTGGAGGTCTTGCTCGCGTTGCTGTAGGCCTCGTCCACCAGGGTGGAGAACACCTTGTAGTTGGCGTTGGCGAGGGTGCCGGCAGGCGCCACCTTCTCGATAGCTGCGAAGACGTTGAGCAGCAGGTCCTGGGTGGCCTCGTTGGGTACGTGTGTAGCATCACCGGGGGTCTCGCTGATCTTCTTGCTCTTGGAGACCAGGGGCACCTTGATGTTGATAGTGTGCTCGATGCCCGGGCCGTTGTTGTAGTAGAAGGGGCTGTTTCGCACAAGGGAGCTGTCGTAGGTGTAGCTCACCTGGGCCTGCCCACCGCGGAAGGGCACCTTCAGGTTGGCTTGGCCGATCTTGTGGGTGGTGATCTGGGTGATGTCCACCTCGAGGCCGTCCATCACGCCCTGGAAGCGACGGGTCTCGCGCTTCAGCTTGCCCTCGCCCGCCAGCTGGAAGTCGCCCACGCCGCCCTCGGCGTACACACCCCCCGCGCCCCAGCGGTCCGTGAGCGCCACCGGTGGGGTGACGTAGGGGGGCTGGTAGGTGGAGCCCTTGGGGTAGAGCTTGTACTTGGTGCGGCGGTTGATGTCGTTGAGCTGCTGAGTGAGCCACGCCGCCGCGCTGGCCGAGTCGGCGAAGGACAGCTTGACCACCGAGCCCCCCATCTCCACCTTTCCGCCGAAGTCCACGATGCCGGCCAGGCTGATGCCGGCCTTGATGGCCGCCTCGGCGTCGAAGCCCATGATGACCCGGTTCTCGTCGGACATCAGGTAGCTGACCTCGAGGTCCACCTCGCCCTCGACCGAGGCGTTGACCGCGCCGGTGCCGAACTTCCCGCCGGCGGTGATGTCCAGCCCCACCCAGCCCTTCTCGCCCGGCTCGTTGGCCACACCCCGGAGCACCCGGGCCATGGTCGCGATGTTGGGGCCCTTGCTGAACAGGGAGCGGGTGTCGACCACCACGGCTCGCGTGGCCGCAGGATCGGTGGCCTCCTGGATGTCCTGGACGGTCTGGGGATTGGGCCCCACCTGGTGGCAGGGATCCGCCCCGAGAGCGGGCTCCGCCCACAGGGTGAAGACCAGGACGAGCAGGGAGCGCAGCATCACTCACCCCCTTCGGAGGCGGGGGCCGGCTCCGGCACGGGGGTGTCCTGGACCACGCCCTGGTACTCGTAGTTCTCCAGATCGAACAGCAGCGGGAAGCCCGAATTGCCCGGCATGGCGGCCATGCCCTCGAGGGTGCCACCGGAGGCCAGCTGCTCCTTCACCACCCCCATCAGCTCGGCGTTGCCCCGTGCCAGGACCCACACCGGGTGGTCGGCGGTCATGGTCAGCAGGGTGAGGTCGTCCACAGCGGCCTGGAACTCCGACACACGCAGCTCGAGCACCGAGGCGCGCTCCACGGCGAAGCGCAGGGAGACCTCCGACAGCGCGCCTTCGCTCCGGACGAGCCAGACCGAGGCGCCGTAGGCAGGCACCGTGACCTCGGCGTCCACCCGGATGATCAGATCGTCGGGGAAGGCCAACACCTGGGTGTCGCCGGACGCCTTGTCATCGCTCACGGTGGACTCCTGGGAAGCGTCGGTCAGGTCCTGGTCGGACGCGGCGAGGGCCAGCGAGCCAACCAGGACGAGAAACAGAAAAGACAGCGGCTTCATCGCACACCTCTGGCCATGTCACCCGAAGTGTAGCAAAGCGGTGCACAGGCGTGGTCTGGACCGCGACGTTGGTGGGATGAGCGTGCCGCGCCAGCGACCCGGGATAGTGGCCAGCATTCCCCCGTCGCGAGCCGACCATGCTCTTCCACGCCACGCTGCTGTCCGGCCTGATGCTCCTGTCGTCGGGACAGGCTCGAGCCGAGACCGACGCCTTCCTCGACACCATGGGCAGCGAGATCGAACGCGCCATGGCCGCGCTGGCCAGCCAGGACACCGCCCCCTACTTCATCTCCGCCGAGCTCACCGAGCTGTGGGGCGTGGACATGTCCGCCGAGGAGGGCGCGCTGCAGGGCTACAGCCCCGTGCACCAGCGACACCTGGACGTGGACCTGCGCATCGGAAGCCCGGAGCTGGACTCGAGCCATGCCCTGCGCTCCGGCCGGGGGGAGCGCCCCGGCCGACATGGGCGCACCGTGCCCCTGGGCGAGGACCAGGATCTGCTGCGCCGCACCATGTGGCGCGAGATCGACCACCGCTACAGCGTCGCCCGCGAGCGCTGGGCCAAGGTGGCCAGCGACCAGCAGGTGCTGGTGGAGGAGGCCCCCTCCCCCGATCTGGTGGCCGTCGAGCCCGCTCAGCACCTCGGACCCCAGCCCGACCTCGAGATCGACCTGCCGGCCTGGGAGGAGACCCTGCGCGTGGCCTCGGCGGCCATGGCTGACAGCGAGGTGATCCACGACGGCGTCGTGCGCCTGTCGGCCCAGGCCGAGACCCGCTGGTTCGCCAGCTCCGAGGGCGCTCGCGTCCGGCACCCCTCCCAGCGCTTCACGGTGTTGGTACGGGTCAACACGGTGGCCGACGACGGCGCCTCCCTGGCCTTGAGCCGCACCTGGAGCGCCCACACGGAGGCCGGGCTGCCCGAACGTTCGGCCTTGGTGGCCGAGGTTGACGCCCTCGAGGCTCTGATCTCCGACCTGCGGGTCGCACCGGAGCAGGAGCCATACACCGGGCCCGCCATCCTCACCGACCAAGCCGCCGCGGTGTTCTTCCACGAGATCCTGGGTCACCGCATGGAAGGCCACCGGCTCAAGCAGGTCAACGACGCCCAGACCCTGCGCAGCATGGTGAGCCAGCCCATCATGCCCAGCTTCCTGAGCCTCTACGACGATCCCGGCCTCGAGCGCTACGTCGGAACCGATCTCAACGGCTTCTACAGCTTCGACAGCCAGGGCGTACCGGCCCAGCGGGCCGTGCTGGTCAAAGACGGCGTGCTGCTCGGCTTCCTCGAGAGCCGCTCCCCCTCCGCCCAGGACCTGGCCAGCAACGGCCACGGTCGGCGCCAGGCCGGCTACGACGCCGTCACCCGCCAGGGCAACCTGATCGTCGAGGCCTCCACCGCGGTCAGCGAGGCCGATCTGCGTGCCGAGCTGATCGAGCAGGCTCGGGAGCAGGGCCTCGAGTACGCGCTGCTCATCGACAGCATCCAGGGCGGTGTCACCACCACCGCCCGCGGCAACCCCAACGCCTTCAGCGTCGACGTGCTGGTGGCCTGGCGAGTGTACGTCGATGGCCGAGACGACGAGCTTGTGCGAGGCGTGGACCTCATCGGCACCCCCCTGGTGACCCTCGAGCGCATCGTGCGGGCCGGGGAGGTGCACGAGGTCTTCAACGGCATGTGCGGCGCCGAGAGCGGCATGGTGCCCGTGGCCGCCATCTCACCCTCGCTGCTGATCGACTGGGTGGAGACCCAGCGCAAGGCCAAGGGCCAGGTGGCGCCGCCCCTGCTGCCCCCGCCCGGTGCCTCGGTGGAGGTGCAGCCATGATGCGCCTTGCCCTGCTGCTGTCGCTGCTGCTGGCCGGGCCTGTCAAGGCCCAGGAACCCGCCGAGGACAACCTGCTGCTGGACCGCCTGGGCCACTGGTCCGACCGCGCCGTGCAGGAGCTGGGCCTGACCGACGCGCCGCCCCCCTCCCGCGCCCTGATGGCCGCTGTGGACCTCGAGTTCTACCAGGCCCGCGCAGAGCTGGGCGCCCTGGTCTCCGAAGTGTCCCACCAGCGCCGCCCGGGACGGGTCGAGGTGGTGGTGGGGGACGACACCCTCAACTCCGCCCGCTTCCAGCTGGCCGATCCCTCGCTGCGGGTGGTGGCGCGCCCTGCCTTCGTGGTCGACGATGTGCCTCTGGCCCTGGATCGCGACCTGTGGCTCACCGCCGATCACGCCTACAAGTCCGCCGTGGTCCAGCACCAGGTCAAGCAGGCCGCCCTGGCGGCCCTGGGGGGTGAGCCCCCGCCTCCGGACTGGTCCCCCGCGCCGACCACGGCGGCCATCGACGACAGCCCTGCACCGCCCTTGGACCCTGATCGGCTGCGCGGCATCGCGGTGGAGGCTTCGGCCCGCTTCCGCACCGTGCCCGACCTGCGCACCGGACGGGTCGAGGTGCACGCCTGGAGCGGCCACTACCACCTGGCTACCTCCGAGGGCACCCGCTTGGTGCAGCCCGAGGGCTGGGTGGCGGTCTTCGCCCAGGCCAACCTGCTGCGCCCCGACGGCGTGCGGGTCACGGATCAGCGCCAGTGGCTGGTGCGCAGCACCGCCGACCTCCCCCCCGATCAGGCCATCTTCGACGAGGTGGAGGCCATGGCCGCCTCCCTGGCCGCCCGCGCCGAGGCAACCATCGTCCACGACTACGAGGGCCCCGTGGTCTTCGAAGACCGCGCCGCAGCCCAGCTGTTCCGCTACCTGGCTCCCAAGGAGCTCTGCGGCACTCCCCCCGATCCCAGCCCCCACCAGTCCTACCGCCAGCTGATCCGCGGCGGCCCGCGCCTGGGGCGCCGCCTGCTGCCCACCGGCTGGAGCATCGTCGACGATCCCACCCGCGACGTCCAAGGACTGCCCGGCGGCTACGCCTTCGACCGCGAGGGCACCCCTGGCGAGCGGGTGGAGCTGGTCAGCGACGGCTACGTCCGCGACCTGCTCATGTCCAGGGTGCCGCGGCACGACATCGCCAACACCAACGGCCACGCCCGAGGTGCAGTACAGGGCTCTTGGCAGGCACGCTTGGCGCTGTGGGAGGTCTCCCCGGCCCGCAACCTGAGCGAGCGGGCCTTCGAGCGCCAGGTGGCCAAGGCCATCAAGGCCTCGGGCCTCGAGCGCATCCTG
This sequence comes from uncultured Enterobacterales bacterium, assembly GCA_964532635.1. GTDB lineage: Bacteria > Myxococcota_A > UBA796 > UBA796 > JAFGLY01 > CALDOK01. The sequence goes on along the minus strand of CAZHIK010000042.1, from coordinate 8,494 downwards.
GTGGTGCGCGGCCTGGGCCTGGGTCGCCTGGGAGACCTGCCCCGTCCAGCCGATGCGTACTGGCGCTACGACGACGGCCGCGAGGAACCCGTGGTCAGCCTGCAGTTCCAGAACGTGGACCGCCGGGCGCTGCGCGACATCCTGGCAGCCGGCGGCGGCCAGCAGCAGCACGCCTACCTGGCCCCCTGGACCCTGCGCAGCCACGCCGACGGTGACAGCGGCCTGCCCACGGTGCTCACGGCTCCGAGGCTGGTGCTGGTGGGCGAGCTGGAGGCCGTGTTCCCGGGGCCGGACGAGCGGCCCCACGCGTACGCGATGCCCGGGTTGGGGGAGTAGGGGCAAGGCTCGGGCGAACGCTGGTTCCCCTGGCAGGCATATGAGAGGATGACGCAAAGGAAGGCCATCCTCGATGCCCAGGCTCCTGATCTTCGTCGCTGTGCTGGCTGGGCTTGGAGCCTGCGACGCAGACCCCTCCGACGACAACGACGACGAGGGAGTCCTCGCCTGCGCACCCAGCTACATCGCCGACGGTGACCGCTGCATCCCCGAGTCCTGCGGCACCGGGACCTGGGGAGACCTGGAGGTGGACGAGACCACCATCTTCGTGGACGCCACGGCTCCCGATGAAGGCGACGGGAGCGAAGCCTCACCCCTCCGAACCATCCAGCCCGCCCTCGACCTGGCCGGCAGCCGCGGCGGCGGGTTGGTGGCGGTGGCGGCGGGGACCTATGCGGAGACGCTGCACCTCACCACGGATCATGGGGGAACACAGCTGGCAGGCCGCTGCCGGGAGCTGGTGACCCTGGATGGGAGCGGCGCAGAGCAGATCACGCCCGGGATCTGGATCCAGGCCAGGTACGGAGAGCTGGAGGTGTCGGGGCTGACGGTGAGGGGCTCGACCGGAGAGGGGATCGTGCTCGAGTCGGGCGTCGCGCGGCTGTCGAGGCTCTCGATCGAGGGGAGCGCCTACGCGGGGCTCGGGGCCGCCCAGGACCCGCCGGCTCCCACCAACCTCGAGGTCTCGGACTGCGAGCTGATCGGCAACCGCTTCATGGGGGTGCTGGTGTACGACACCGGCACGGTGGTCTCGCTGTCCGACACCACGATCCGAGGCACCCTCCCCGACGACAACGGTGACTACGGTATCGGCATCGACGTGTTCGGCGGGGCGACCTTGTCGGCCGAGCGCTGCACGGTCGAAGGCAACTCCGGCGAGGGCGTCGTGTCCGCGCAGGCGGGCACCGAGGTCACGTTGGTGGATCTGACGATCCGGGACACCCTGCCCGATGCAAGCGGCGGGGTCGGACACGGCATCCAGGTCACCGAGGGCGCCAGGCTCACGGCCGAGGGCTGCCTGCTGGTGCGCAACTCCAACAAGGGGATCAAGGCCAGCGGCTCCGGCTCGGAGATCATCATCTCGCGCACCACGGTCCGAGACACCCAGTCCCACGGCTCGGGCGAAGGGGTGGCCTTCCAGGTCTCCGGCGGCGCGATGTTCGAGGCGGCGGGCTGTCTGCTGGAGGGCAACACCTCCGCGGGGTGCCTGTTCATCGACGAGGGAACCACAGCCCGGCTCGAGGACACCACGATCCGCAACACCTCGTCCGATGGGGATGGGGAGTACGGATTCGGCATCAACGTGCACGGCGGGGCGCAGCTCTCCGCCCAGGGCTGCGTGCTGGAAGGCAACAGCGCCGCGGGCCTCCTGGTCTCCGATCCGGTCACCCGGGTCTCGCTACAGGAATGCGTGATCAGGGGCACACGACCCAACGGGAACGGGGTGGCCGGATTTGGCGTCTCGGTCGAGGATGGTGCGGCGCTCGAGGCTCGCGGCTGCCTGGTGGATGGCAACTCGACACAAGGTCTCCAGGCCCTGGATCCCGGCACGAGCGTGGCCCTCGTGGACACCGTGATCCGGGGTACGCTGCCCCACACCACCGACACCACCGACACCACCGACTACGGCGTGGCCGGTGTCACGGTACAAGACGGCGCCACACTCGCCGGCCATGGCTGTGTGCTGGAGGACAACTCGAGTGGGGGAGTCGTCGCCGCGCACCCCAACACAACGGTCGCCCTCACGGGATCCTCCATCATGGGCACACAGCCCGATCCGGACGGGAGCTTCGGACAAGGCATCGACGTCTGGGGTGGCGCCAGGCTCGAGTCCACAGGATGTACGCTGGAGGGAAACACCGGAGCGGGGCTGAAGGCTGCGATGCCCGGAACCGAGGTCCGGCTCGCGGACACGGACATCCGTGGGACTCGACCCGACGGGGGTGGGGCGTATGGGTTCGGTCTCGATGTGTCCAGCGGAACACAGCTGTCGGCGGATGGCTGTCTGCTGGATGACAACATGACGGCGGGCGTCCTGGCCACGGACCCCGGTACCCACGTCGCCCTCCGGAACACGATCATCACGGGGACCACGACCACCCACGGCGAGCTGGGCGCGGTGGCGATCGGGCTCTTCGCCCAGGAAGGCGCCTCGGTCTCCGCGCCCGCCACGCTGATCCAGGGCAACGAGGGTCCGGGGCTGTATTCCATCGGAACAGCGCAGCTCGCCTGCGCCGACTGCACGCTGGCCGACAACCGCTTCGGCGGAGCCGTGGCGATCGCCGGTGGCGTACTGGAGCTTTCGAGCACGTCGATCTCCGGCACCGTCCAGAGCGTGGACCTGGGCGGCGGGGTCGGCGTCTACGCGGCGCCGCAGTGGGACCTGGATCCTCCCTCCCTCCGGATCACCGACAGCGTGCTCACCGACAACCTGGTCGCGGGGGCGTTCATCGTAGGCGAAGGCAGCTACCAGCTCGAGGACAACACCATCTCGGGCAGCCTCGGCGTCGCTCACGGCCTCGGCACCCGCTGTGGTGACGGGGTGTACGCGGCCGGGATCACTGCGTGGGACGGAACCTCCGGCCTGCTGCTCGACAACAACACCATCCACGACAACACGGGGGCCGGGCTCTTCCTCGATGATGCCGCCGCGGTGCTCACCGGCAACAGCTGGTCGGACAACGATCCCGACCTGCTGGTGCAAGGCGAGGCATGTCTCGAGCCGCTCGATGCATACGCGGAAGCTCCCACCAGCGACGTCTGCCCGACGTGGGATCGGCCCGCCTGTGACCTCCTCTTTCACCTGAACCTGGCCACGGACCGCATCGATCCCGAGCTGCGGCTACCCACGGCTGGGTTGCCCTCCGCCCACGCAGCCCGCTTCACCCACGGTCTCCGTTCCGTCCCCGCCCCACCGACACCATCCACCACGGACATCAGGCCCAAACACCACGTCCTCACCACTCGGTGATCGTGACCTGGGCGCCTACTCCACCGGCTGCATCTCGATGACGATGTCGAGATCCTCGTAGAAGGCCACACCCGAACCGCCGGTGCGGATCCGCTCGGGCTCCGCCTCGACAGTGGTCTCCTCGTACTCTCCGAGCAGGGTGCCATCGAGGTCGGTGGCGGTGACGGTGCAGCCGTCGGTGCATTGCTCCCCCATGTACAGCTCCCAGCTGCCGTCTTCGGCGGTCTGGACCTCGCGGCCCAGGGCCTCGATCCCGATGCCATGGATGGGATCACCGCTGACCGCGTCCACCACCGTACCGCCAATGTCCACCCAGTCTCCACCGATGACGCCGTAGTCGGGCTGAGGATCGCCCCAGGGATCCTCCTTCTCGTCGCAGGCGACGGCGCCTGAGAGCAGCAGGGAGGCGACGCGGAGCAGGTAGCGCTTGGGGCGTGGGGGCATGGAGGATCTCCAACGGGCGGGGAGGGTCAGGGTACCACGGACCCGAGGCGCCGGCCGAGTGGAATGTCGCGCCTCGCATGTGTGAGAATAGCGCCTCGAAAGGTGGTCCTCGATGCTCCGTCGCGCCCTCGTCTTCGTCTCGATCGCCGGGCTCACGTCCTGCGGGGTGGAGCCCTCGGGCCCCCGTGACACGGGCGGGCACAGCGACTGCGCGGTGGGCTTCCTACACGATGGAGGCGGCTGCGTCCCCGAGGCTTGCGGCATGGGGACCTGGGGTCTGCTCGAGGTCGATGAGGCCACCGTGTTTGTGGACATCTCCGCCCCAGCAGGCGGCGACGGCGGCGAGGCGGCTCCCCTGGCCTCCATCCAGCCCGCCCTGGACCTCGCCGGAAGCCGTGGTGGCGGGCTGGTCGCCGTGGCGGCCGGGACCTACCCGGAGACCCTCTCGTTCACCGCGGAACACGCCGGCGTGCACCTGGCCGGACGCTGCTGGGAGCTGGTGACCCTGGACGCCAGCGTGGGTGATGAGAGCACAGCGGGGATCGAAGTCGGCGTGCTGTACGGAGAGGCCGAGCTGTCGGGGCTCGGGGTGGTGGGATCGCGCTACGCGGGCTTGCTCGCTACCTCGGGGGCTGTGCGGCTGCGGGAGGTGATGGTCCGCGAGAGCGCCAACACAGGGATCTGGGCCGCCCGCCGTTCGGCCGCGTCCGTGACCCTCGAGCTGCGGGACTGCCTGGTGGTCGCCAACGGGACTCGCGGCATCTCGGCCGAGGACCCCGGCACCGTGGTCGCGCTCATCGACACCACGATTCGGGACACCCAGCCCGGAGAGAGCGGCGGTCTGGGGTACGGTGTCGAGGTTCACAGCGGCGCGGAGCTGACGGCCCAGGGCTGCGCACTCCAGAACAACACGCTGGTGGGCGTGCTGGTCACCTTCGTCGGCAGCGAGGTCACCCTCGTGGACACCGTGGTCTGCGACACATGGCCCGACGAGCGAGAGGACCACGGCGTGGGCATCGCGGCACAGAGCGGTGGCGTGCTCACGGTCGAAGGCTGCGTCATCGAGGGCAACTCTCGAGCGGGGCTGATGGCCGAGGACGAGGGCACGGAAGTCAGCGTCACAGACACCACCATCCGTGACACCCTGGCGGACAGGAGCGCGTGGGGGTCTGGCCTGGAGGTCACCGGGGGTGCGACGCTCACGGCTCGCCGCTGCGTGCTGGAGGGCAACACAGCGCTGGGCCTCTGGGTGGATGGCGCTGGCTCGGATCTCAGCATGGTGGACACCACCGTCCGCGACACCCGGCCCAGGGAGAACGGGCAGTACGGATTCGGTGTCCAGGCCAGCCTGGGCGCAACGCTCAGGGCGCAGGGCTGCCTGGTCGAGAGCAATGCGAAGGTGGGGATCGCTGCCACCAAGGTGGGCACCGAGGTGTGGCTCGCCGAAACTTCGATTCGCGACACCCTGCCCGACGCGCACTTCGATGGCGGACACGCCATCCAGGTCACCGATGGTGCGATGGTGGCAGCCCGGAGCTGCTCGCTCGAGGACTGCACCAGGATCGGGATCGCCGCCTCGGGAGCGGGCACCGAGATCTCGCTCGTGGACAGCACCGTCAGGGAGACGCAGCCCGGCGGCGGTGGTGAGGGAGGGTACGCCATCCAGGTCTCCGATGGCGCGAGGCTCTCGGTCCGAGGTTGCGCGCTGGCCGACAACACGACCGCAGGGATCCTCCTCGGCGATCCGGGCACCACGGCCACCATCCGCGGCTCGTCCATCACAGGAACAGGCGCCAGCTCCGACAGACTCGGGGCCACAGCGCTGGGGCTCATCTCCCAGAACGGGGCCACCGTCTCCGCCTCCGAGCTGTTGGTACGGGACAACGAAGGCCCGGGCCTGTACGCGGAGGACGAAGGACAGCTCGTTTGCACCGACTGCGCGCTGCTCGACAACCGCTTCGCCGGAGCAGCGACCGTCAACGGAGGCGTACTCGAGCTGTGGTCCTCGACGATCACAGGCACCCGCGAGGGCGCCGACCTCGGCGGCGGGGTGGGAGTGTTCGCGGCGCAGCAGGTGGACTGGGCTCCCCCCACCCTGCTGGTGCGCGACTGCACCATCACGGACAACCCTGTGGCCGGCGCCTGGATCGCCCGCGAGGGGAGCTACCGCTTCGAGGGCAACACCTTCGCGAGCAGCAGCGGGGTCTCCCACGGCGTCACCACCCGCTGTGGCGATGGCGTGTACGCGGCCGACATCGGCGCGTGGGACGACGGCTCCGGCCTGTGGCTCTCGGGCAATACACTCCGCGACAACGTGGGAGCGGGGCTCTTCCTGGACAACGCCGCGGCCTTGCTCGACGGCAACACATGGGAGGGCAACGATCCCGACCTGCTGGTCCAGGGCGAAGCCTGCACCACGCCACCGGAGGACTGGGCTGACGCCCCGACAAGCGAGATCTGCCCGGCCTGGGACCGGCCCTCCTGCGAGCTGCTCTTCCACCTGAACCTGACCACCGAGACCATCGATCCCGCCCGGCAGCAGCCGTGCGCGCTGCCCATCCTGGACGCCCCAACTCGACCGGCCGCCGGATACGACGCCGGTCGCGCGGCTCGAATGTGAGAGAATGGTGCTTCGAAGCGGACCGTCACCATGCACACTCGGACACCCATCCTCGCCCTGCTGACCTGCTGGGCGGCTGCGGCGACCGGCTGCGAGGGTGAGCCGTCGGGCCGAGATGACACCGGGGAGCGCCCTAGCTGCGCCGAGGGCTTCATCGCCGACGGCGACACATGCGTCCCCGAGTCCTGCGGCACCGGGACCTGGGGAGATCTCGAGGTCGACTCCTCCACCGTCTACGTGGACGCTTCCGCTCTCGAGGGCGGCGACGGCAGCGAGGACGCACCAATCACCTCCATCCAGGCCGCCCTGGACCTCGCCGGTGGTCGCGGCGGCGGGCTCGTGGCGGTGGCGGCGGGGACCTACGCCGAGACGCTCACCATCGGCCCGAATCAGGCGGGGACGCGGCTGACGGGGCGCTGCCGTGAGCTGGTGATCCTGGACGCGAGCGTGGGTGACGAAGACACGCCGGGGATCGTCATCGAGCAGAGCTACGGGGAGACGGAGCTATCGGGGCTGGAGGTGCGGAGGTCGAGCTTCGTCGGGGTGGTGGTCCTGTCGGGGAGCGTGCGCCTGGTGGACGTCGGTGTGAGCGAGAGCGCCCATGTCGGGATCGAAGCCTACCAGAGTGCCATGGCCCCTGTTCTCCTGGAACTCGACGGATGCGAGCTGTCGGGCAACGGGCTGGTCGGGCTGATGGCCTACCGCTCCGGCACGGTGATCTCGCTCCAGGACTCGACGATCCTGAACTCCCAGCCCGACGACAGTGGACGCTACGGCTACGGCGTCGAGCTGGGGGCTGGCTCGGCACTCTCGGCCGTGGGATGCCTGCTGCAGGGCAACACGGTCGTGGGCATCATGGCTCATGGCGTGGGCACCGAGCTGGAGCTGACGAACACGGCGATCCGGGACACACTCCCCGTCGGGAGCAGCGGCTTTGGGATCGAGATCGACGATGGCGCGACGCTCACCGCCGGGGGATGCGTGCTCGCTGGCAACGCGGCGGCAGCTGTCCTGGTCAAGGACGCCGGCTCGGAGGCCGCGCTGGTGAGCACGACGATCCTGGACACGCTGCCAGACGGCCGCGACAAGGGAGGGCTCGGCATCCAGGTCAACGGCGGCGCGGTGCTCGTGGCGGAGGGATGTCTGCTGAGCGGCAACAGGTCCATGGGCATCCTGGCCGCCGAACCGGACACCGAGGTCACGCTCGCCGACACCACGGTCCAGGACACGCTGCCCGACCGTGACGGGATCGGCGGGGTGGGCCTCGCCGTCGAAGCTGGCGCATCCCTCCGAGCTGAGCGATGTGTGCTGGACAGGAGCACGACCTCCGGGATCCTGGCCATGGATCCCGGCACCGAGGTCGTCCTGTTGGACTCCACGATCCTGGACACTCTGCCTGAGATCTCGGGACTGGGGGGGATCGGGATCATTGCCTACGGAGGCGCGAAGCTCTCGGCGGAGGGTTGCCTGCTGAGCGGCAACGCCCAGGGAGGGCTCGCCGCGAGCGCTTTCGGGACCGAAGTCGCGCTCCTCGACACGAAGATCCAGGACTCCACGACTGACTACCTCGGGCTGGGTGGGCAGGGTATTGCGGCCTTCGAAGGCGCGATGATCACGGCCGACACCTGCGCGCTGGTCGGAAACATGTCGGCTGGGATCCTGGCGTCCGGATCGGGCAGCCATGTGACGGTTCGGGACTCGAGGATCGAGAACACCACGCTCGCCTGGGGCTACCAAGGCGCCGCGGCAGTCGGGATCGGCGCACAGCTGGGGGCCTCGGTCTCTGCCTCCGGGATCACGGCACGGGGCAACGAAGGACCGGGGCTTCACGCCACGAGCTCGGGTCGTATCCGATGCACGGACTGCTCACTGACCGGCAACCAGTTCGCGGGAGCGACGGTCCTCGATGAGGGTGTGCTCGTGCTGTCATCCTCGACGATCTCGGCCAACGTGGAGAGCACCAACCTCGGTGGTGGGGTGGGTATCTACGCGGCCCAGCAGTGGGGCAGGGGGCCTCCCAGCTTGGTCGTCAGTGACAGCACCATCGCCGACAATGCCACAGCGGGTGCCTTCATCTCGGGCGAGGGCAGCTACCAGCTCGCAGGCAACATCCTCTCGGGAAG
>CAZHIK010000041.1:13598-21500 GCA_964532635.1 uncultured Enterobacterales bacterium | reverse complement strand
CCAGGCTGGCCTGGGGCAGCCTGGGCCCGCGGTGTTCGAGCGGACGACACCGAAGGTGCCGCAGCTCAATGCCACGCCAGAGGAGAATCGACGCCGCTACCCGTGGGACTCGGTCGAGCGTAGGATGACACCGATGCCCAAGCCCTGCGCTCACCGCTACCTCCGTCGCCTCGCGCTCCTGGTGGGGGGCTTGGTGGTGGGCCTGCTGCTGTGCGAGGGCTTTTTGCGGATCAGCGGGCTGGAGTGGCGACTGTTGGGCGAGCAGCTGCCCCGGGTGATCACTCACATCAGCGAGCTCAGCCGGCCCTCGACGGATCCCATCCTGACGCGGGAGCCGCGGCCCGGGGCCAGCATCAGCGGCGAGGGACTCGGTGGCGGCGAGCCCGTGGTGATCAACGCGATGGGGTTCCGGGGGCCCGAGTATCCCCAAGCCAAGCCTCCCGGACACATCCGCGTCATGGTCTACGGCGGCTCGAACGTCATCGGCTCCCACGTCGCCGAGGACCAGACCTGGCCAGCCACGCTGGAGCGCGCCCTCCACGCCGCGGGTCGCCAAGACATCGAGGTGTGGAACGGAGGCCTGGAGGCCTACAATCCCCACCAGATCTGCCACCGCGCCACCTTGGACGCCCCGCGCTTCGAGCCGGACCTGGTGATCCTGGCCCTCAGCAACTTCGATCTCCCCCGCCACATCCACCCCAGCTCACCGAGCGTCGCCGCCTACTTCCCGGGTGACGCCATGTTCTGGCGCGAGGCCTTTCCGGCCTCCACCCTCACCCTCCCCGGCTCGCCCGACGGCCGCGTGGCCATTTGGCTGATGAACCACTCGGCCATCGCCCGCCTGATCTCCGTGGGGCGCCTGCGCCGGGACAGGCTCGATGTGTCGGGGCACCACGCCGACGCCGGTGCTCCCCCCGATCTACGTGAGGATCCCGCTCGCGCCTGCATCCATGCGCTGGCCACCCAACAGCGCGTGCTGCTGTTCGGGGCACCCGCCACACCCTCACGCATCCACCACATGTACGCACAGGGCTCTCCGGTCCCCGTCTTCACCATGGACGCGGCGGGGCACGATCCCGCCTGGGGGGATCTGCACCCGGTCCCCGAGGCCTACGCCTGGTACGGCGACACCCTGGCCGCCCACCTGCTGCAGAGCGGCCTGCTCTAGCCCCGTCGCCAGCGGCCTCCTCGCACCGCGCGCCGCGGGGTTGTGGATGTGCGCACACGATGAAGAATTATGACAATGTTCACTGATTGTAACATTTCTCGGTTTTCGCGTATTTTGCGAACCCCTCGAGCGATCTGTGTCCACAATGAAGGTGACGCCGCCCCACGGCGTCGGTGTCGCATCCTTAGCACCCCCGGTCAACAGCACCTCAGCGTGGAGAGTTCCATGAACCGCGTCCTCCCTCTCCTCTTCCTCGGCCTCATCGGCTGCTCCCTGAAAGACGGCAACGGCGAGCAGAGCGCCGAGTTCCGAGACATCGAAGGCTTCACGTCCGTACGCAATGCCTCCTCGATCCCCATGATCGTGGACGTCGGGCCGGACTTCTCCGTGGAGGTCCTGTGCGATGAGAACCTCCTGGGCTTCATCGAGACCCGGCTGCGCAGCGACACCCTCGAGCTCAGCCACCCCACGGACACCGCCATCGCCCCCGAGGCGGTCTGCGAGGTGGCGGTCACCATGCCGGTTCTCGACCGGGTCCACGCCAGCTCCAACGGCGACATCGAGGCGGTGGGTGACCTCTCCGGTGTCAGCTACGTGCGCATCAGCGACCGGGGCGACGTCTTCCTGGACGGCATCGACACCTCCCAGCTGCGGCTCATCAACCAGAGCCGCGGACAGATGGTGCTCACGGGTGTGGTGGACGTGCTGGCCATGAGCAGCGCCGGCGCCGGAGGCATCGACGCCGGCGAGCTGGTGGCCACCATCGCCAACATCAGCAACACAGGCGACGGCGACATCACCGCGAACGTCACTGACCACGCCACGGTGAGCATCCAGGGCGAGGGCGACGTGGTGATCTACGGCGATCCCGAGGTGGTCGAGGTGGACGACGACGGCTGCGGCGACGTGTATTAGGCAGCGCCTTCGGCGCTGCCGGCTACAGGCTACGGGCTACGGCACATGGTGTAGCAGTACGGCTCGTCGGGACAGGCTGGGACGTGGGTGGCTGACGACGGACGTTCTCCGAGATGGGTCGTTGCCAACGCCGGCCCCGACGCGAACGAGGCGGGTCGGCGTTGAGCCGCGAGCGCGCAGCGTTCGTCGGTTCGAACTCCGACGGCGGAAGACGCGGCGAACGATGGGCAGGGTCGGCGTTGAGCCGCGAGCGCGCAGCGTTCGTCAGCTCGAACTCCGACGGCAGAAGCCGCCGAAGGTCGGCTTCTGCCCTACTTGCAGTACTGGTAGTAGGTCGAACTCGACGTGTAGGAGCAGGACCACCACGACGCAGAACACCCCGTGCGATAGGAGCCCGTGGCCCCACAGCTGGGCACCGAGCTGGACCAGCCGTTGGTGTACGAGTCGCAGCTGAAGCCGTCCCAGTCGTAGGAGCACGAGTAGGTGGAGGTGTAGTACTTCGACTCGCTGCCGTCGCAGTCGTAGTCGTACGAGGAGTCACCCCGGGTGACGCGCCAGTAGGTGGTGGCCCCTGGGTAGGCCTCGGCGTTGTAGTCGTAGCAGTCCGAGCTGTTGGCCACGTAGCCGGTGGGCTGGTAGCACGCGGCGGTGGTGGTGCTGGAGCCGTAGCCGTCGCCGTCGTAGTCCTGGTACCAGGTGCTGGCGTCCACGGCGCTGTCCTCGTCGGTGTCACCGTCGCAGTCGTCGTCGTAGCTGTTGCAGTACTCGGTGGCCCCCGGGTAGGCGCTCGAGCGGCTGTCGTTGCAGTCGCTGTAGTTGGAGACGTAGCCCGAGGGCTGGGTGCACTGCTGGACCCAGTAGCTGGCGGAGCCGTAGCCGTCGCCGTCGCTGTCCAGGTACCAGTAGGTGGTGGGGTTGATGGACGAGTCGGAGTCGTTGCAGTCGGAGCTGTCCGAGACGTAGCCGCTGGGCTGGGTGCAGCTGACGCTGCTGACCGATGGGTTGCCGTAGCTGTCGCCGTCGCCGTCCTGGTACCAGGTGGTGGCATCGGTGGCGTCGGACTCGTCCACGCTGCCGTCGCAGTCGTTGTCGATGCTGTCGCACAGCTCGGGCTCGCCCGGGCTGATGTCGTCGTTGCCGTCGTCGCAGTCACCGTCGCTGATGACCGTACAGGTGACGTCCACGGAGCCCTGGCAGGTCCCGGTCTCGCAGTAGCAGTCACCGTCGTCGTCGTAGGCGCTGGTGCCCTCGTCGATGGTGCCGTCGCAGTCGTTGTCGGCCGCATCCGCCACCTCGGTGCCCCCGGGGAAGGACGAGGAGTCGGCGTCGTCGCAGTCGCCGATGGCCAGCTTGTGGCAGCCGGAGAACACCGATCCAGTGCAGCTGCCGCCCTCGCAGAAGCAGTCACCGTCGTCGTCGTAGCAGACCGTGTCCTCGTCGACGGCCTCGTCGCAGTCGTTGTCGGTGCCATCGCACTGCTCGGTGGCGCCCGGGTAGGTGCTGGCGTCGTCATCGTCGCAGTCGCCGTCCAGCTCCGTCCAGGTGTCGCCGTCGTCGTCGTAGCCCACTGTGCCCTCGTCGATCACGCCGTCGCAGTCGTCGTCGGTCTCATTGAGGACCTCTTCTGCGTTGGGGTGCACGGACGAGTCGGTGTCGTCGCAGTCGCCCTGGTTTTCGGTCCAGCCGTCACCGTCGTCGTCCACGGCGGTGCCCGGGATGACCTCGAAATAGGCGGTAGCCAGGCTCGAATAGCCATCGAGATCCACCACCTCGAACTCCAGGAAGTGCTCGCCCACGGGCAGGGCGAACTCGCAGGCCGCGACGCCCGCCGCGTTGGGGGTGGCCTCGCAGAAGTCGCCGTCGATCTCCTCGTGGTCGCTGGCGAAGTAGACCACCAGGTCCTCGGGGACATCCTGTTCGTCGGAGACCAGGGCCTCGAACTCGTAGGTCTCTTCTTCGATGCCGTACTCCCCGGCGATGGGATGGAGGATGTCGATCTCCGGGGCGTCGGGTACGTCGATGATGGTGACCTCGACGACGTCGCTGGCTTCCTCGGCTTCGGAGTCCACCACGGTGAGCGAGATGGCGTGGTTTCCCGGCGTGAGGTTGGCGGTGAGGTAGGTGACGGTGCCGTCGGGCTGGGCGTTGGTGCCTTCCTCGAGCAACCCGTCGATGTCGCTCTGCCAGATCAGCAGTAGCTCTTCGCTGGGATCACGATCGTCGTCCACCATGCCGGCGAAGGGCACCAGGTCGCCCTCATCGAAGTCCTGACCGCTGGCTGGCGAGGTGATGGACGCCGTGGGGGCCTGGTTGGGCACCTCCACGATGGAGGTATCGCCGCCGCAAGCAGTGATGAGGGGAAGCAGGAAGTAGACTGCACGCACGGATCACCTCCGTCGAAGCACGAAGGGATGGTACTCCCGAAGCCCACCCATGCACAATGGCGAACCCGTGGGGAGCACTACCCCCAGCGAGATGCGCGGTCCTGAGCGTGGGCCACGCTCTCCCGCGCATGGATGTGCCGGATGACCTCTGCGATCAGCCCGTGGAGTTGGTACTCGTGGTACCACTCGGGGGTGTCACGATGCTGCACGCTGTCGGTACCGACCACCGCGAAGCGCCAACCCTCGGCCTGGGACCGAGCCGCCAGACCCGCCAGACGATCCCACGCCGGCGGGGAGAAGACCGGGTGGGCGCAGGCCACCGTGATGTTGCGCGCACCGTGGGTCTTGAGCTCGTCGACCGCCGCCACCACGGAGCCCGCGGTGTCGATCATGTCGTCCATGAGCAGCACATCCCTGTCGGCGACCTCGCCGATCAGGGTGGCCTCGATGACCTTGTTGGGGGTGGAGTAGTCGCGCTCCTTGCTCAAGGCGACCAGATCGGCCTTCAGCACCTTGGCGAAGCGACGGGCACGCTCGAGACCACCGACGTCCGGGGCGACCACCGTGTTGCCCGACAGACCTTCGCGCTGCAGCCAGTGGGCCAGGCGCTGGGTGAGGTAGAGGTTCTCGAGCCGGCAGCGGGGGGGATCGAACATGCCGCCGATGGCTTCGTTGTGGATCTCCACCGCGATGACCCGCGACGCGCCGGCTTCCTGGAGCATGCGCGCGAACAGCCCAGCGCTGATGCCCTCGCGGCTGCCGTCTTTGCGCTTGTCCTGGCGCGCGCCAGGGTAGTAGGGCACCACCGCGGTGATGCTCTCGGCGTCGGAGAGCTTGGCGGCTTCGATGGCGTGGAGCATCATCACGAAGCGGTCGTAGGGCGAGCGGTCATCGCCCGGCCCCACCATGGACTGGAAGACGTAGACGTCACCCCGCCGGACATGCTGCTCGATGCTCAGCTTGCCCTCACCGCAGGAGAACCAGATCTCCCGGGTCTTGATGAGGCGGCGGTCGAGGATGCTGGCCACGCGCTCGGCGAAGGGGCGAGCGGCCTCGCAGGTGAGCAGCATCAAGCGAGCTTCGGTGAGCATGGTGGACCTCCGGTCAGGAAGTGTAGCGCGCCAGAGCCCCACCAGGTCCCCCAGGATCGTCCGAAAACGGCTCGAAGATGTGGGTCAGAATTCGAACGGGAAGACGAAGACCTTGGGCCCCTCCTCCAGAGCCGGCAGCGCCAGGGTGGAGAGCATGTCGGTCAGGCAGCCGGGCAGCTCGCTCTTCCGCAGCTTCTTCTCCAGCAGTGAGACATCCGTGGGCGTGCCGTCCGCCTGCAGGGTGAAGCGCAGGGTGGCCAGCTTGGGGAGCTTGCCGGAGGCCTGCTGGTGGGCAGCGAAGCAGTTCTTGGCGGCGCGGCTGTCGTAGATGGCGTCCTGGACCAACGTGGTGGCGATGTCGGTGGGCAGGGGAACGCCGGGAACGGGGCGCGCGGCGAAGGTCCAGGTCCGCCCCAGCTGCTGCGGTGCGGCCAGCTCAGGAAAACGCCACGCCTGCGCCGTGGCCAGGATGCACGCCTCCGTGTCCTCCACGGGGGCCTGGCTCCCGTTCACCAGGACCCGGTCCGTGTGGCCGGTCCGCCTGATGAGAAAGGAGATGGTCCAGCTCCCCGCAGGGGCCACATCTCGAGCTGTCTGCTCGCGACAGAAGTGGAGGCTGTCCTCGTAGGCCACCAGCGCGCGCCCCACCGCCTTGCGGATGGCGTCCTGGTCCTGCAGGGGTGGCCCGTCCGGAAAGTCGAGCTCCGGCACATCGATGGGCTCATCCTTCCACGGCGCGGAGAGATCCGTCTCGACGGGATCGGCCAGGACGGCCAGCGGCAGCGCGAGAGTCAGCAGGGGAATCCAGCCGAGCGCGCAGCGCCCACGCCCAGGGCCCAAGGTTCGGTCACGTTGCTCCATGCTGTTCCTTCCTTCAGCCAGTGTAGCGCGGGAGCGCCGCCGAGCGGTGGTGGTGGAAGATCAGGGCCGTCTCCATGTGCTCCACCTCGGAGCGCGCGGCGAACTGATCCATCACCAGCTCGCGCAGGTGATCGGTGTCGCGGACCGCGACGTGGACCATGAAGTCGTCCTTGCCCGCGAGCTGGTAGACCGCCACCGCTTCGGGCAAGGCGCTGACGTGAGCCCGGAACATGTCGAAGCTCTCCCGAGCGTGTACTCGCATGCGCACCGCGATCATGGCCTGCAGGCCGATGCCCAGCGCATCCGGCGGTACGTCGGCGTGGAACCCCCGCAGGCGTCCATCGCGCACCAGTCGCCGCACCCGCTCGAGGCAGCTCGAAGGCGCGAGCCCCACCTTGGCGGCCAGCTCCTTGTTGGACAGCCGAGCGTTGTTCTGCAAAGCCTCCAGGATGGCGAAGTCGATTCGGTCGAGGGTGCGTTTCATGGGAACATTCCGCATTCTATTCGATGGATAACGAAAGAACCGTAACGATATTCTCTCTGGGCAGCGAACCACAGAATCCTATCCAGCGATCGATCGACCATGAGCATCGTCAACCTCCCCTCTTCCACAGCCCCACAGCTCCTGGAGAGCCGGCGCGAGGCCTTCGTGCTCGAGCTGGGCGCCGCCCTGCATCGTGCCGGCGCGCCAGCCCACCGCCTCGAGACAGCCCTGGTCCGCATCTCGGAGCAGCTGGGCCTGCAGGGCTCGTTCTTCTCCACTCCGACCTCCCTGACCGCTGTGTTCGGCGAGCTCGGTGCCCAGCGCAGCGGCCTGGTCCGGGTCAGCCCCGGAGACGCCCAGCTGGAGCGCCTGGTGCTGCTGGATGCCACGGGAGACGCGGTCATGGCCGGGGAGCTGGGCCTCGAGCAGGCCGAGGCCATGGTGGCCTCCATCGAAGCGGCGCCGCCGCGCTTCGGCCCCCGGGCCACCACGGCCGCGTCCGGGCTGGTCTCCGCCGCCGCCGTCGGCTTCTTCGCCGGCACCTGGAGCGACGTGCTCTTGGCGGGGCTGGTGGGGCTGGTGGTGGGCCTGCTGCTCCATGCCGCTGGGAGCCTGCCTGCCCTCGGGCGCCTGTTCCTGCCGGTTGCGGCGGCGGTGGCCACGGCGCTGGCTTCGGCCGGGGCGGCTGTGGTGCCCGGGGCGTCCGCCCACCTGGTCACCCTGTGCGCCCTGATCGTGATGGTCCCCGGCCTGTCCCTGACCGTGGCCGCCAACGAGCTGGCCACCGGCCACCTGGTCTCGGGGACGGCCCGCATGACCGGCGCCGCGGTGGTCTTCCTCCAGCTGGGCCTGGGTGTCGTCGGCGGGAGCCTGCTGGGAGAGCTGCTCCCCGCCCCCGCCCCCAGCGGTGGCTGGCCCCTGCCACCCGGGGCCCCCTGTGCCGCCGGCGCCCTGGCCGCCGCGAGCCTGGTGGTGCTGTTACAGGCCCGCCCCCGAGAC
>CAZHIK010000041.1:0-13588 GCA_964532635.1 uncultured Enterobacterales bacterium | reverse complement strand
TGGCTGCCGCCATGACGGCTCTCGCGGCGGCCACCCTCGCCGGCCGCTGGGCGGCCGCTCCTGGACCGGCCTTCGTGGGCGCGCTGGCGGTGGGCCTGCTGGGCAACGCCTACGCGCGCATCAGCCGCCGCCCATCCCTGGTGGCTGTCCTCCCCGGCATCCTACTGCTGGTGCCCGGCTCGGTGGGCTTCGAGGCGGTCTCCGCGATGCTGCAGGAAGAGGTCCTGACAGCTGTGCAGACCGCCTTTTCGGCCCTGATGGCCGCCGTGGCCCTGGCCGCGGGCCTGCTGGTCGCCAACGCCGCCCTGCCAGCGCGGAGGTTTCTGTAGGCAGCTGATAGGCTGGTGCTCCCGCTCACCCCGGAGCCCCCATGAGCAGCCCCATGACCCTCACCTGCCGGAGCTGCCGCTGGAGCTGGGGGCCGGTAGGCGTGCGGCCCTTCGTCCCCGACGGGCCCCAGCAGCTCTTCCTGGTCTGTGGGTCGTGCGCGCGACCTCAGGCGCGCACGCTCGAGCCGAGTGCGGAGCGGGACAGCCTGAGCTGCTCGGCCTGCGGCGCCCCCGAGCTGCGCCCCCTGAGCCACTGCCCCCGCTGCGATGCCCAGGACCTGAGCTGGGGTCCGTTCATGCCCTGATGGCACGCGGGAAGCGCCCCCCTACGAACTCCACGAAGCTCGGACTCATCCCTGGGGGCATCGGGCTGCGGAGGAACAGCGGAGCCAGCAGGTTGTGGCCCCGGGGCTGGTCCATGCGGGGCACCCACGCCGGGCCGAGGTCGACATACGCGGCCTCGAGGGCGGCCCAGCAGGCGGAGCCGTGGTGGCGCGCCAGGTGATCGGCCAGAGAGACGCCGCCGTGCAGACGGTAGGCATCGGGGGCCACGTCACGGTCTGGATTCTCGGTCTCGTAGCCCCCCTTTGGGATGGGTCGCTCCGCGGGCACCACCAGCTCCTCCTCCCGGTAGGCCAGCAGGAAGCGCAGCACCGCGGCCACGTCCCGCGCATCGGGCTCGTGGCGATCGAGCCAGCGGGCGACCGCGCACCAGTGTCCCAGCATGGACAGGGGCTCAGCGCCGAACTCGGCTGGCAGATCGCGGGAGCCTTCGGTGGGGACCGACGACGGGGGGACCTCCACCGGCAGCGCGTGCGCGCTGGCATGCCACACCCCCACCACTGCATCCACCATCGCGTAGCGGAACCTGGGCAGCAGCACGACCCCCACCGAGCGGTCGCACCCACCGCAGCTCGCCAGCTGCCCTCCGCTCGCATGCCAGAATCCCCACGGCCGCAAAAATCCGCCGCAGCTCGGACAGGGAGGTACGTCGTCGAGGCGCGGGGGTCTACGTGGAGTGAACGGATCGCGGGGGAGCAGGGTCATAGCGCCATGATGCCACGGCGGGCACCACCAGGGGTAGGCACCGGATAGGCTCCGCCCATGACCGACCACGCCCTCATCCGAGAAGCCGCGGCCTACCTGGCACCCCGGGTGCGCCGCACCCCCATCGAGCCCTCCCCCGGCCTGTCCGAGGCCCTGGGGGTGCCGGTGTTCCTCAAGCTCGAGATGCTGCAGATCTCCGGCTCCTTCAAGCTGAGGGGCGCCTGGTTCCGGCTCTCACGCCTCGACCAGGCCGAGCGCGAGCACGGCGTGGTCACCTGCTCGGCCGGCAACCACGGCAAGGCGGTGGCCTACGCGGCGAAGCAGCTGGGCGCCCGGGCCACCATCTACGTACCCAGCACCGTCGACAGGGCCAAGCTGGCCGGGATGCGGGCCCTGGGCGCCGAGGTCGTGCTGGCCGAAGCGCGGGGCTACGACGACGCCGAGATCGAGGCCCGAGCCGAAGCCGCACGCAGCGGGCGCCCCTTCATCTCCGCCTTCGACGAGCCCGAGATCATCGCCGGCAACGGCGGCAGCCTGGGCCTCGAGCTGCTCGAGCAGCTCCCCGAGCTGGACACCGTGATCACCCCCGTCAGCGGGGGCGGGCTGGCCGCGGGCCTGGCCCTGGCCCTCCCCGACGCCGCCCTGATCTGCTGCCAGCATCGCGACTCACCATCCCTGGCCCTGTCCCTCGCCCGGGGCGAAGCCGTCACCGCCATGCCCGCCATCGACACCGTCGCCGGCGGCATCGAGGGCGGCATCGGCCGCAACACCTTCGCCATCCTTCGACAGCGGGTGAGCCGGGTGGCCCTGCTGTCCGAGGCGCAGCTCCAGCGGGCCACCCGCTGGATGCTGGCCGAGCACCAGTACCTGGTGGAACCCAGCGCCGCGGCGGTGATCGCAGCCTGCCTCGACGAGGACCTGGGGGAGATCGAAGGGCCGGCGGCCGTAGTCATCTCGGGCCGGAATGTGGCGGTGGAGACGTTGGCGGGGGTGGTGGCGGAGGCCGGCCGGCACTGACAGCCATGTCACGATCCGGACCGAGCGCCCCGCAGCGCCCCGGCCGGCCAGGCCTCAATTTCAACCGTTGTTCCCACACTACCGTCTCGAAGCTTCGAGATCGGCACGGATCTTGCCACCTTCGAGGGCACGAACTCGAAGGAGTCCCCATGCCACGCAGCCCCACCCGAGCCACCATGCTCACCGCTGTGCTCCTCTCCGCCACCGGCTGCCAGCTGTTCTGCGGAGGCTCCCTCGATGAGTACTGCTCGAGCAATGCCTGCGTCTGGACCTGGGAGGAGGCGACGGCCAAGGCCACCGGGGACACCGGCGGAGAGCTGTACGGCTGCAGCGAAGGCGACATGCTCATGGCCCACGGCTACATGATGGGCCGCACCCACTACTACGACGGCGAGAGCGGGGATCTCGAGGCCGTGGTGGAGTGGTCGGACATCGAGGAGTACTGCGGTGACAGCTCCTTCACCCGCACCTGGGGTGAGCACGGCGACTGCAGCTGGAGCTGCACGTACGAAGAGGAGCTGGAGAGCGAGCACTACCCGCTGTGCGAGGAAGCCCAAGCGCGCTGAGACTCGAACGCCCGACGCGGGCGGACCCACGCCTCGAGCTATCATCCAGACCACGGACAGGAGGTCTGGTCATGAACGCGAGGATCGACCGCGTCGCGCTGATCCTGTTGAGCGTGCTGGCGGCCTCCGGCTGCAGCCCCCCACTCGAGGGCACCCTCGAGCGGTCCGAGATCCACGCCAAGTCCCTGAACACCTACTACCAGCTCGGCACCTACATCCACCCCGACGCCGAGCTGTCCCCGGGGGCGCCCTGGCTGTTGGTGCTCGATGGCGACGTGGCCCTCGAGTCCGTGGCCGCCCACCTGGACCGCGAGGCGGCCGAGGGGCGAGCCGAGCCGGTGGTGCTGGTGGGGATCGGCAACCAGGACACCCGCGAGCTCGACTACACCACCTACCCCGAGCTCGATCCCGATCCGTCCTACGACTGGAGCGAGCAGATGGGGGGCATCGAGCCCTTCTTCGCCTGGGTGATCGACGAGATCGTCCCCAGCGTCGAGGCCGATCTGGGCATCGGCGGCAGCGCCGACAGCCGCGGCGTCACCGGCCACAGCCTGGGGGGCCTGGCCACCCTGTGGGTGCTCGCCCACCAGCAAGAGCACTTCCGCCGCTTCGGCGCAGTCAGCCCTTCACTCTGGTACGACGACGGCATCCCCTTCGTGTGGGAGGCCGAGATGGCTGCATGGGCCGAACCTCCCTCCGGCCGCCTCTTCCTCTCCATGGGCGGCACCGAGATCCCAGGGATGAACGACCTGTTCGACGAGTTCGTACAGCGGCTCGGAGCCCGGTCCTACCCAGAGCTGGCGGTCGAGCACCAGGTCTACCCCGGCCACGACCACCTCTCGGTGGTCTTCGAGGCCTTCCCAGACGTGCTTCGCTGGCTCTTCCCTCCAGAGGGGGCGCCATGATCGCCGCGGCGCTGCTGGCGGCCGGGGTCGCGGGAGCCTGGGATGGGGCCCTGTGCGCGGACCGCCAACCGCGCGCCACGGTGGGCGCCGATGTGCTGCACTGGATGCTCGAGATGGAGACCATGGCGGACCGCCCCCGCCTGCTCCCGACCGCCGTGGACTTCGGCTGGAGCGGCTACGGCCTAGACTTGCAGGCCAGCGTTCCCGTCGCCCCCTGCTTCCGCCTGGGTGCCCGCGAGCAGGTGATCATGCACAACGTCTACGACGATCCCCCGCAGATCCAGGGAAGCGAGTGGCACATGATCACCAGCGCCGTGCTGGGGGCCGAGCTGGATCTGCCTGCGCGCTTCCAGGTGGGCGCCGCCCTGCTACCCGGCCTGCGCACCGTCGTGGTCACGCAACGTACCGAGATCCCCGAGCGGGGCCTGAGCGCCTCGTACTCGGATGTCGCGCTCGTCCCCACGCTGTACGGCCAAGCGACGGTGCGCTGGTGGGCCACCCCCTGGCTCGCCATCCACGCCGACACCCAACTCCCCCTGGTCAACCGCCTGCGGGAAGCGGGGTGGTTCCCTCACCGCAGCCTGGGCGCGGGCGTGGATGTGCGCTGGCAGCGCGCTGAAGATCCACCGATGTAGGGGCGGAGTTCATCTCCGCCCGCCCGCCGCGTTCACCCCACGAAGCTCGCCACCGGCCCCAACCTCGCCCAGGGCACATCCTCGCTGCCCTTCAGCACCGCATCCCGCGCGGTGAGCACCTCGACCCCCCGACGGGTGACCACCACCGTGTGCTCGAACTGGGCGCTCAGGGAGCCATCGCGGGTGAGCACGGTCCAGCCGTCATCCAACAGGCGACAGGGATGCCGCCCCAGGTTGATCATGGGCTCGATGGTGAAGGTCATGCCCCGACGCAGCCGCAGGCCGGTGCCCGGCTGGCCAAAGTGGCGCACCGCGGGCTCGCTGTGGAAGCGACGCCCGATGCCATGGCCCGTGTACTCGCGCACCACCGAGCAGCCGTTGGCCTCGGCGTGGCGCTGGATGGCCCAGCCGATATCGCCCAGGGCCGCCCCCGGCTTGACCGCCGCGATGCCCAGCTCGAGGCACTCGCGGGCCACCTCCACCACGTGCTTGGCTTCGTCGCTGGGCTCGCCGATGTAGAAGGTGGCGTTGGTGTCGCCGTGCCAGCCGTCGTCAGCGGGCAGCACCGGGGTGACATCCACGTTGAGGATGTCGCCGTCTTTCAGCACCCGGGCACCGGGGATGCCGTGGCAGATGACGTCGTTGACGCTGGTGCAGACGCTCTTGGGGAAGCCGCGGTAGTTCAGCGGCGCCGGCCGGGCCCCGTGGGCCAGCGTGTACTCGTGGACCAGGGTGTTGACGTCTTCGGTGGTCATGCCCGGGCGCAGGTTCTCGCCCACCATGAGCAGGGTGTCGGCCGCGAGCTTGCAGGCCGCACGCAGCTCCTGCAGTTCCTTGGCGTTGTGGGTGGTGGCCTTGGCCATGCTGCCTCCTGACGGCCCCTCCTATACCGAAGCCGGCTGCGCGGCCCGTAGGCTGCACGACCGGCTCGAGGCGCGGCGAGGAGCGGCAATGCCGATGCTCGACCTGCCTCGCCGCGCCCGCCTCAGTACTCCAACACCCGCTCCTGCTCCCTCAGCACCCTCAACCCACCATCCCTCAACGCCGTAGCCTCCATCGCCCCCGGGTAGACGGCGATCTCGATGGGGATCAGCGTCAGCAGCTCCCGCAGCCGCGCCACCAGGCGCTCGGAGCGGGCCATGCCGCCGGTGAGGATGATGGCGTCGATGGGCTGGCCCTCGAAGCGTGGCACGCAGCCCGCGATCCACGCGGCGACGTCCTGGCAGAGCTTGTCGAAGATCAGCGCCGCGTAGCCCTCGCCCCCGTCGATGCGGGCCAGCACCTCGCGCAGGTCCGAGGTGCCCAGGTGGGAGACCAGGCCTCCGTGGCCCACCAGGGCCCGCTGCACCTCGGAGGCCTCGTGCCGCAGGCACAGCTCCATCAGCGCGGTGGAGGGCATGGACCCCGCGCGCTCGGGGGTCATGGGCCCCTCGTCCAGGCCGTTGCTCACCCAGGTCACCCGGCCATATCGGTGACAGCCCACCGTGATGCCGCCCCCGAGGTGGGCCACGATGAGGTTCTCGTCCTCGTAGTCCTTGAGGTGCTCGTCGGCGTAGCGCCGCGCCACCGCCTTCTGGGACAGGGCGTGCCAGGCCGCCCGCCGCTGGTAGCCGGCCAGGCCGGTGAGCCGCGCTACCTCGTCCAGCTCGTCGGTGACCACGGGATCCACGATGTAGGCCGGCTTGCCCTGGGCCGACGCCAGGGCGTGCACGATGGGAGCACCCAGGTTGCTGGCGTGCTCACCGAAGCGGCCCGAGGCCAGGTCGTCGAGCATGGCCTGGTTCACCCGGTAGGTGCCGGACACCAGGGGCCGCACCAGCCCACCCCGCCCCACGAAGGCGTCGATGGTGGCGGGATCGATGTCGGCGTCGAGCAGCGCCTGCTCCACCACGGCCCTGCGCAGGGGAAGCTGACCCTGCAGCGAGCCACAGGCCTCCAGCTCCGACACCGAGTGGCTCACCTCGCGCTCGACCTCCACCTGTCGGCCGCGGAACACCGCGATGCGCGTGCTGGTGGAGCCGGGATTGACCACCAGGACCCGGTACTTGGGGAAGAAACGATCGTTGGGGGTGCCGTGCCAGTCCGGCTTGCGCTTGATGCGCAGCGTGCTGGCCGCCGCGCCCAGGGTGACGTCCTTGGCCGAGGAGGAGCGGGAGTAGTCCAGCACCCGCATGTCCAGGCCACCCACCAGCAGGATCTTGTCGGCCTCGGGGTAGCGGGTGGCATACAGGTGGTACATCAGGTTGCCCGCGTCCAGCGAAGGCAGGATGAGCACGTTGGCCCGCCCCACCGGGCTGTCGGGGTCCGCCAGCGCGTTGCGCAGCTTGGACTGAGCCGCCGCCATGGAGATGGCGCAGCTGATCTGCAGCTCCGCTTCGATGTGGATGCTCTGGTAGAGCGGATCGCGCTCGGCCAGGTCCTCGAGCATGGGCCGGATCCGCTCGCCCGCGGCTCGGATGCGCTTCACCGAGGGACCCGAGGCCGAGCCGCGGGTGGAGTAGGACAAGATCGCACCGTCGATGCGAGGCAGCACCGACGCCGGGATCAGATCCCGCACGATCTTGCACGCCCCCACCGCGGTCTGGGCCAGGGTGTCCGGATCGGGATCGACGTTGATGGCCACGTCGGCGAAGACCACGATGTTCTGTTGGTAGATCTCCTCGGGGTGGCTGTCCGGCAGGGAGAAGATGGCCGCGGAGAAGGCCTTCCGGTCGGTGTGCAGCAGCCTCAGGGCGGGGCGGAAGAAGTCACGGGACGCGTGGGCCACACCGCCCAGCACACAGTCGGCGTAGCCCTGCTGCACGGCCATGCAGGCGAACATCACCGGCTCGCGCACCAGCGCGGCGACCTGGTCGCGGGGCACGGCCCAGCGGCGACCCTGGGACAGCTCCCAGAACGCATCCGCCAGCTCGTCGCACAGGGCCGGATGCTGGTCGGGAAGCACACAGCGCGCCGAAGCCAGGAAGCGCTTGGCGGAGCCCCTCAGCTCGACACCCTGCTCTTGGATGATCCTCCGCGCCCGCTCCCGGGAGGTCACCAGCACGATGTTGGCCTGGCTGGTGAGGTGGGAGGCGGCGCTGAGCACGCGGGGATCGTCACCCTCGGGGAAGATCAGCGTGGGACGCGGCTTGTCGATGGACTTGATCTGCTGCTCGAGCAGGGGGAGGAGGCGGATCATGGCTCGCTCCTGCGCGACCCTCGGCCGCGAGTTCCGTGGCCGTCGACACTATCCCGGAGGCCTGTTCCCGGGACCCTGGGCCTGTCCCGGATAGGCTCCCTTCATGTGCACCATCATCGCCCTGCACCGTGTGCGGAAAGACCTCCCCCTGGTGGTGGCCGCCAACCGCGACGAGTTCCTGGACCGCCCTGCCAGCGGTCCCCGGCTGCTGCAGCGGGAACCCCCAGCCGTTGGGGGCGTGGACCTGCAAGCGGGCGGGACCTGGCTGGCTGCGTCGGCCGCAGGCTTCTTCGTGGGCTTGACCAACCAGCGCCCCACCAAGCGCCGGCCACCCGCGCCCCGCTCCCGGGGGGAGCTGGTGCTCGAGGCCCTGGCGACGGGGAGCGTGGCGGGGGCTCGACGACTCATCGAGACCCTGGATGGTAGCCAGCACAATGCCTTCAACCTGATGTTCGGCGACGGCGAACGCCTCTGTGTGGCCTATGTGCGGCCGGACCGTCCCGTGGACCTGCTGGAGCTGGAGCCAGGGCTCCATGTCCTTGCCAACGACCGCATGGGCTCGCCCCACTTTCCCAAGACCGAGCGGGCCCAGAGCCTGGTGGAGCCCCTGGTCGGCCTGCCCTGGCCCGAGCTGAGGGCCGGCCTGGCCCGAGTGCTGGGGGATCACCACAAGCCCGATCCCGATGCCCTCGAGCCCCTGCCCAGCGGCCTGCTGCTCCCGCCCCAGGTCGCCCGGGAGCTCCAGGCGCTGTGCATCCACCTGCCCGTCTACGGCACCCGCTCCGCGACAATCCTGGCCCTCGAGCCCGGCCGGCTACTCCACTACCTCTACGCGGACGGCAAGCCCTGCGATGTGGGCTTCGAGGATGTGTTGGACAGGCTGGCCTACACGTCGTCGAGCACGAACTCCACCTGATCGCCGGTGAGCTTGGCTGTGTCGGGCTGATCGGCGCAGAGCACCACGCGGTTCCGGCCGACGTCCTTGGCGGTGTACAGCGCCAGGTCGGCCCGACGCATCAGGGCGTAGATGTCCGGATCCGAAGGCTCGATGCAGGCCACGCCGATGCTCACGGTCATCTTGATGGCGCTTCCGTGCCAGTCCACCACGAGCTCTTCCACCATGTGCCGGATGCGTTCGCCGGTGCCGCAGGCGTCGTGGACCCCGGCTTCGGGCAGCAGCACGGCGAACTCCTCACCCCCCAGCCGTCCGAGCATGTCGCTCGAGCGCAGGCTCGCCAGGCAGACGTTGCACAAGGCCTTGAGCGCCTCGTCGCCAGCGAAGTGACCCCAGGTGTCGTTGACCTTCTTGAAGTGGTCGAGATCGAGCAGCAGCAGCGCCATGGGGCGGTCGTAGCGCCGGGCGCGTCGGAACTCGTGCTCGGCGCGGCGCAGCAGACTGCGCCGGTTGGCCACGCCGGTCAGCGCGTCGGTGGTGGCGAGGAAGCGCAGATGGCTCTCGAGCTCGTGGCGCTCGGTGACGTCCTGGAAGATCACCACCGCTCCCATCAAGCGCGAGGTGAGGTCCAACATGGGGGAGATGGAGACCTGAAAGTCCCTCAGGCCCTGGCTGGTGGGCCCGCGGATCTCGAGCATGGAGCGCTCGGGGGACTGCGAAGCCAGCAGCCCGTCGATGGGCGGCAGGAAGGGCACCAGCTGCCGGATGCTGGCCCCGATCATGGCGTCTGGATCCCGGGTGGCGGCCGCCTCGGTGAGGTCTTCCACCTGGGGCGAGGATCGCTCCTCTTCGTCCTGGGAGTAGTAGGCGCCGCCAGGGCGATCCAGCCCGCCCAGCATGCGCATCGCCTCGTGGTTGAGGTTGCGAACCCGCCCCCGCTCGTCGAGCAGGAAGGCCGCATGGGAGAGGCTCTCGAAGACCGTGAGGTAGGCGTTCTTCTCGTTGGTGAGGCTCCGGGCGCGTTCCTGGATCTCCTCGAGCACATCATCGTCGGAGGACATGGTCCAGACGCGGCACGCAGCCTGCTCGAAGCGATCGAACAACCGCCTGAGGATTCCGTGGAGCTCCTCGAGCTCGTCCCCGACCTGAAGCTGCTGCACCAAGAACTCGTGGTAGGCCCGTCGGAAGTACTTGAACAACCCCAGGAACATCGGCAGGTCGGTGCCGCGGGCGCGGTGAGAGCGACAGACACGCGCCGCGAACAGGGCCAGGGGATCGCGCCCCAGCTCGATGTGGGGGCCCAGCTCGGGGGGCCCTTCGTGAAAGGCCATGCCGGCCTCCAGGGCCAGGTTGAGCTCGCGAATGACCTTTCGCCAGGCTTCCTCGAGGGTGGGAGCGTACCGCCCAAAGCCCCGAATGCGGGCATAGTGGAGCACCCGCTGCACCAACCAGTCCTCACCCGTGCGGAGCCGACGCGCGATGGCAGGGCCTCGCGGGGTAGGCGTGTTGAGCTCTTCAGGGGGGAAGGACTGCTTCATCGCTCGGGACAGCCTACCAGAGGTGACGGGCCTTGTGGTGAAGAACAGCGAACCGTTTCACGAGCTTCCGTGGACCCGGATCCACGGTCGCTGGGCCATCAGCGGCGCGAGCAGCCCCAGGGCGTTGTCGTGGCAGCGCAGGCCCAACTCGCCCTCGGCCTCGCCGCGCACTCGGGCCAACGCCTCGAGGTTGACGCGCAGGTTTGCCGGCAGGTTGACGATGCGCCCGTTGGCATCCCGGGGCAGAGCCGGATCCCCCAGGGCCTCGTCACCGAGGATGGGCAGGATGTCGGGCGCGTCCGTCTCCACCAGCAGTCGATCCGCGGGCACCGCCCGGGCCGCAGCGTGGGTCCGGGTGGCGCGATGGCGGGTGACGGTACCGGAGAAGGAGAAGTACGCCCCCAGGTCCGCCAGGGGCCCCACCAGCTCCGCGGAGCCAGAGAAGGAGTGCAGCAGCCAGCCCGCGGGGTGGGGCCCCAGGGGACGGAGCAGCTCGAGGATGCGGCCCCAGGCGCGCACACCGTGCAAGGCCATGGGCCGGCAGAGCTCGACGGCGAGGCGTGCCTGGTCCACCAACGCGGCCTCCTGATCCTCCATGCCGGCGATGCCGCGGCCCTTGCGAGCCTTGTCCAGACCGGCCTCGCCCACACCCACCCATGGCAGAGCCCGCAGGCGCGCCTCGAGGCGCTGCTGCCAGCCAGGGCGGGCCGAGGCCACGAACCAGGGGTGCAGCCCCAGGCTGGGCACCACGTCAGGGTGGGCCTGCGCCAGCTCGAGCACCGCGTCCCACTCGGCCTCCTCGGCCGCGCAGCAGGCGAAGCCGGCCACGCCCAGCTCCCGCGCGTCCTGCAGCGCCCGCTCGCGCCAGGGATCCAAGCGTGGATCGTGCAGGTGGCAGTGGGCGTCGAAGAGCCTCACTCGGACTCGTTCTCCCCCAGCTCGCGGTCCAGCCAGCGGTCGAGCTTGCGCCATGTCGGCAGGAAGTCCTGCAGGTAGATGCGACGCACCACCACCCGCATGTAGCCGAAGCCCAGCAAGCCCAGCAGCAACACCACCCACGGGAGGTAGGTGAAGCGCTCACCCGAGCCCTCGGCAGCCACGGGAGCGCTGGTGGTCGGGGCGGTAGCCTGGACGCCATCGCCGGTGGCGCTGGCCCCACCCTCGCCGTCGATGACCATGCGCGGATCGCCATCGGTGGTGCGCAGGGTGATGGTGGCCTCGTCGGCCGCGGGCAGGAACAAGCTGGCGCTGCCCCAGGCCTGGCCGGTGGCGGTGTCGAGCAGGGTGAAGCTCAGCTTCTGGATCCGGCGCAGCTCGATGTCGGCCAGCCAGATGTGATCGCCAGGGGTGTCGCCCGGCACCGAGCCGTCATCGAGCAGGGGGAGCAGCTCGTCGGGCCCCAGCTCCAGGCGCACGGCCGGGGCGGCCAGCCCGAGCACCACGTCGTCCCGCAGCTCGAAGCGCAGGGCGATGCGGTCGGTGGCCTCGTCCTGTCCCAGGACGGGCAGGGCGGCGAGCAACATCAGGGGCAGAGGGGACATGGGGCTCCAGGGAGGCTCGCTGATCAGCCTATCTACTTCTCGACCAGGCTCAAGCTGAGCATCGCCCCGGGATCGCCACTCTCGGCCACCCAGGGCGCCGCGGACACGCGAGTATGGAATGGCAGGTTCAGGTGGGGCCGCGGCAGCAACGGCCCGAGGCGCCGCGGCACGAAGCGGGTCTGGACGTTGCGGCACAGCAGGGCACCGCCCACCAGACCGGCGGTGGAGCCCACCAGGCCGCCAGCAGCCACGGCGTCGAGATCAGGTGAGGCGATGATGCCAACCATGGCCCCCACGGTGCCGCCCAGCACGCCCATGCTGTCCACCAGGCCCACGGTGCGCCAGTCCGGGTCCCAGTCGCCGCCAACGGCGGCCGCGGTGCCCACCAGGCCCACGTTGCCCGCCACCAGAGTGGTCAGCCAGTGGTGCTCGGGGCTCAGGTTGGCCAGGTGGCCACTCCAGGCGCCGTACCAGGTGCCCCAGGCGCCACCCGAGCCCACCATGACGGACTCCGCCAGCTCGAACTCCGTCAGCGGCGCCATGGCACCGGCCATCAGGGTGCCAGCGCCGGCGATGGTCAGGCCCATGCCCACGCTCTGGCTGGGCTCGATGCCGTCGCTGGCGTGGTCGATGAAGACCGCCCAGCCGAGGCCCTGGTACAGAGCCCAGGTCTCGATGGTGCCCATGAGCAGGGCGTCACTGGGGCTGATGTCGTAGGTGGGCGCCAGCTTGGCCCCCAGCGCCTGCCCTCCCACTCCGCCCAGCAGCATGGGGGCCACCATGGCACGCGTGGGTCGATCCACCCCGAGCGCCAAGGGCACCCCCGCGCCCACCGCTGCGCCGGCCCCCGCTCCACCCAGCTGAAGCGCCACGCTGCGGGGGTAGAGGTCCACGTGAGGCGACAGCAGCATCCCCGCCACCGCGCCGGCGCCAAGGCCCAGCCGCATCCCGCCGAGGACCTGCTGCGGCTCGGGATCGTCGGTGATCAGGAACGGGCTCCACACCCCGATCCACGAGGCGTGGCCCAGGGTCATCCCCATCACGCCCGGATCGATGTCGACGCCTTCGCGCGCCGCCAGCGCGCTGGCCGCGAGGAAGGCGCCGCCTCCCAGCAGCCCCATGCCCGAGCGCAGGTTGCGGTCCTGCTCGAAGTCCAGCTCCATCAGATCGGCGACACCACCGCCCACCTGCCATCCGGCGAAGGTGGAGACGTCCATCAGCACCATGCTGCGTGCCGGTGGAGCGGACCTCAGCAGGGCCCCCACCGCGGTACCCCCGGCCGCGCCGAGCATGCTGGACGCCGCGATACGCTCGTACTCCGCCTCCGCGCCCTCGGGGATCAGCGAGGAGGCCAGCATGGCACCGGACCAGGCCCCGATCAGGCCCGAGGAGGAGATCAGAGCGCTCTGGTCGAGGCTGATCTCGTCGGGCGCCAGGAACACCATGCCCAGCGCACCAGCGCCGCCGCCCACGTACAGGCCGCTGCTGGCCAGCACACCGTCGCTGGCGATGCCCGCCATGCCCGCGGCCATGAACGAGCCCATGCCGCACGAGTACACCCACAGCAGCGGCATTCCGTTGCGCCACCGCCGCCCGTCGTCGTAGCGGCGAGGGCCCTCGAAGGCCGGGGCGGGGGCCGGAGTCGGCGTCGATGCGTGCGCGGCCTCCGCCTCTCCTCCACTCCCCTCCCCCGCGGGGGGTGGAGCCGGGGGCGAGGGATCAGCCGTCACCGTGGGGAGCGGAGCCGGGGGCGAGGGGGTGGCGGGCACGGCCACCGGCGCCACCGCGGGCTGAGCCGTGCTGCTCCACATGGGCGCCGGGGCTTCTGGCTCCAGGGTGTCAGCGGCGGGCTCAGCCGGCTCCTCGGCGGGAGCCTGGGAGGTGTCCGCGGTGGAGCTGTCATCCTCTGCGGGGGCGGCATCCTGTGCCATGACCAG
>CAZHIK010000040.1:0-21913 GCA_964532635.1 uncultured Enterobacterales bacterium | reverse complement strand
CGGTGGCCATGGACGCGGGTGGGAATTTCGTGATCGCCTGGACCGACGACGAGCCTTCCCAGGAGCGCTGGGGGGTCCAGGGCGCCGCCCCGGGGCTCACAGCACGCTTCGATCCCTCTGCGGCTGTGGCGGGGCTCATCACCATCAACCCGGACTTCTCCCAGGTGGAAGGCGACGCCTTCCAGGTGGGGGTCAACCGCCGCTACGCCCTGCGCTATACCGAGAAGCGGCCGTTCTTCACCGAGGGGCGCGAGTGGTTCGACGGCCCCTACGGCCGCCTGGTCTACACCCGCTCCATGACCACCCCCCGCTACGGGGCCCGGGCCACGATGGAGGCCGACGGTTGGACCGTGGCGGCCCTGCACGTACTCGACGCCGAGCCCACCGACAGCCTGAGCGAGGGCGGAGGCTGGGGTGAGGACGAGCTGGGCGTCGAGGGCGAGCGCAACCCCACCCTGGACACCGCCCTGCGGGCCCGCAAGGCCGTGGGCCGGGATGGCTACGTGGGGGTGCTGTACAGCGACAAGACCATCACCGGCTCCTGGCTCGGCAACCGTGTGCTGGCGGTGGACGGGCGCGCACGGCTGAGCGACACCACTTCCATCGAGGGCGCCGTGGTGGGCTCCGC
Source organism: uncultured Enterobacterales bacterium (assembly GCA_964532635.1). Classification (GTDB taxonomy): domain Bacteria; phylum Myxococcota_A; class UBA796; order UBA796; family JAFGLY01; genus CALDOK01. The sequence continues at coordinate 21,285 of CAZHIK010000040.1, read as the reverse complement.
CACCGGCTACGCCGACGGCGAGACCGAGCTGGCCCCGGCTGGCGCCCTGGCCGTGTTCCACGAGAGCCGCCGCTTTGTGGCCATGGCCGAGTCGGTCTATGTGGACGAGGACTTCCGCGCCGAGAACGGCTACCTCGTCTACGCGGACACCTGGAACACCGGCACCTTCGGGGGCTGGCGCTTCTACCCGGACAAGGGTCCCGTGCGCCGCATCAGCGTCATGCCCTTCACGGGGTCGGCGGCATGGCGGCCCAGCGACCTGGCGGTGCGCAACGCGGAGATCGAACCCAAGGTGTCGCTCTACTTCCGCAACGCCCTGCACATGTGGGCCGAGGTCGAGCGGGAGTGGGAGCTGTTCGACGACACCATGCTCGTGTACGACCAGATCGCCGCCGAGCTCGAGGGCGCTCCCGCCCGCTGGCTGCGCCTGGACGCCGGCTTCGAGCTCGGCGAGGGCCCCTACTACGACGAGGTCATCGTCGGAGACCTGGCGCAGGTCTGGGGCGAGGTTCGTGTGAGCCCCGGGCGGCGCTTCGCGGTGGGCGTCGAGGGGGTGTGGGAGCACATGTCCGACGGCGATCGTCAGCTGTACCAGGGCTGGGTGGGCCGGGCGAAGCTCGAGCTGTTCGCCACCCGCGCCCTGTGGGCGCGCGTGGTGCTGGACCGCTCGAGCCTGGACGATGAGCACTCCGGCCAGGCCCTGCTGGCTTGGGAGCCCTCGCCAGGGCGCGCGCTGTACTTCGGTGGAGGTGTGGACCAGGATGACGACGACGAGCTGGGCTGGCAGGTGTTCTCGAAGCTCAGCTGGCAGTTCATCCGTTAGCAGGTCCCTCCCAGGAGCGAGCATGAGCGAAGAGCAGCTTCCCCGTGAGATTCCTCTGAGTGGTCCCGATCACCGCAGCATCGTCCGTGGCGCGGTCTCGGTTCCGAGACAGTACCTCCGGGCCCTGACCCTGGCGAGGCGGCCTCAGGGCGCTATGGGCGACAAGGCTCGCGAGATCCTGGGCCCCATTGTGATCGAGAGCCCCGAGCGCGCACTGGAGCCCGAGCTGGTGGCTCGGTACCGAGAGGTCTGCGGCTACGGCCCCGGCGATGCGGTGCCCTCCTGCTTCATGGAGACCCTCTTCCAGGGCTTGATGGTGCAGATCGTGCTGGCGCCGAGCTTTCCTTTCAGCCCCTTCGGGGTCATCCACCTCAGCCAGTCCATGTGTCAGCACGTGACGGTCGCCCCCGACGCCGTGCTCGACCTGCGTTGCACCCTGGATCTGGTGCGCCAGACCAAGCGCGGCTTCGAGGTCGAGATCGGCATGCTCGCGGAGCAGGCTGGCACGCCGGTCTGGGAAGGCACCGCTGGGCTCATCTCCCGCGGCAAGGCCACCCGCTCCGGCAAGACCCGCGGCGCCCCGCGTCCCCCCGCGGATGACGCCGGCGGCTGGAGCGAGCCCGACGGCCTCGAGGTCCCCGGTGACACCGGCCGCCGCTACGCCGGGGTGAGCGGCGACTACAACCCGTTCCACCTCTACGGGTTCCTGGCCAAGCTCTTCGGCTTCCCCAAGCCCATCGCCCACGGGATGTGGACCCTGGGTCGAGCTCTGGCCTGGCTCGAGGCGGGGCTACCCGAGCTTCCCGAGGCCCACCGGGTGGAAGCCAGCTTCAAGAAGCCCTTGCTGATGCCCGGCGAGGTCAACTTGCGCCAGCGTCCCCTCGGCGAGGGCGACGGCAGCGCCTTCGAGGTCCGCCATGCCCGCAAGGGCCACCCCCACCTGGTGGGAGAGCTGAGCTGGTAGCTGTCGAACGGGGGTGTCGAGACTTCGACGATCTTCGACGCTTTTCGACACCCCGGTGAGAGCGCTGTGTCGCGATAATCGGCCTCGAACTGACGCTGGGGGTGAGTGACGGCCGATGTTCGAGCGTTGGCCCGAGCCTTGCAACCGGCTGGACCATGCTGCACATCGCCCTCCACGCTCGTCCCGGACTCTGGCTGTTCCACGACCACCTCGAGGCTCGCGCGCTCTGGGAGCGCTGCGTGGCCCTGGGCCCGGTCCACCACCTCTGCCTGATGCCGGACCACCTCCATCTCTTCTCTCGCCAGGTCGACCCCGCGAAGCTCCGCGGCGCAATGAGCGGCTTTTCCCGCTGGGTAGGCCACCGCAGGGGTGTGGCTGGGCTGCGGCTCTGGCGCGGCTACGCGGAGCCGCAGCCCATCACCAACCCGGAACACCTGCAGCGCACCCGCCGCTACGTGCTGCTCAATCCCTGCCGGGGGAACCTGGTGGGCGATCCGCTGGCCTGGCCTTGGTCCACCCACCGCGACGCCGTGGGACTGGCCTGGCCCCGGGCGCGGCGGGTGGTGGGGGATCCAGTGGACTTCCACGGCTACGTCAGCCGGGATCGGAGCGTGGATACGGCGGGCACCGACATGCCCGGCGGGCTGTACATCGCGGTGCCCAGCTACGACCAGGTGGAGGCGGCGGTCTCGGCGGTCACCCGTACGCCCATCCTGGAGCTCCGCCGCAAGCCGGTTCATCGGCGGAGGTTGATCGCTTGTTTGCGGTGCCTCACGGATCTGAGCGTTCGGGCCATCGCCAGGCGGCTCGGTGTGTCTCCGGGGATCGTGGGAGCTGTGCCGGGGAGGTGGGACGAGCTGGCCCGCACCGTCGAGCGCGTGCTCGGCGATGAACGCTTCGCTGGGGTGCATAGCGGCGATCTACGGCTCACCGTGATGTGGGAGCGCTACGAGGTCTACCTTCGGGCCAAGCGGTACACGCGGCGAAGGGACCTATGTGGCTGATTCGTGATCGAACCTCGACCTATGTCGCTTGGTTTGGATCGCTGCTCGCCTTTCGAGGGCCATTTCTGTCCGGCCTGGGGTCTCGGTGCCGTGAAGATCGACCTTTTGGAGCTGGGATCGCCTCTTTCGATCCAATCCAAGGCACATAGGTCGGCGACCGATCAGGCTGGAGGGACATAGGTCCCATTCCGGGCCCGATCAGGGCCCTGGATACGTCCCCGCTTCTGTCAGGCTGTAGATGGCGAAGCTGGCGAGCCAGTGGGCGCCGCCGTAGCCGGAGGCGTGCAGGTGGTGGAAGCCGGCCTGCATGTGCTCGGTGGCCAGGCGTTCGTAGGTGGCCGCCCGCGGGTGCCCCTGCGGCAAGGCCGTCGCGATCTCGCGGTAGGAGCCCGCGCGCTGGAACGCCAGCCCGATCAGGTGGCCGATGCGGGGGTCCTCGGGGTTCAGCACGTCCACGGGCTTCGCCACCGGAGTGAAGCGCGCATCTTCGGGGGCTGGCAGGAAGGCCTCGAGCCACTGCACGTACTCCGCTGGCTCCAGCACCCTGCGCATCAGGGCGGCCTCCACCAGGCAGGGGGAGATGAAGTCCTCGCCGCTGGGCTCGTAGTTGGTGGGGCAGTCGGTGTCGTCACCGTAGAACGCCACGGCTCGCTCGCGGATCGCCGAGGCCAGCAGGCCGTTGCCCATGGCCTCGGCGGCGTCCAGGGCGTGGATCATGGCGTAGGCGGTGTTGGAGTGGGTGCCCTCGCGCACGGGCACGCTCAGGTCCTGCAGGTAGGTGCGGAGGCGCACGGACAGCAGCCGCGCAAGGGGGAAGGTCGCGCGTTGCCAGCGCTGGGCGTCGGGGTCGTCCCACGCGGCCAGCTCGCCGTGCAGGCGCAGGTACCAGCCCCAGCCGTAGGGACGCTCGAAGCCCTTCGCGCGACTCTGCTCGAAGAAGCTCAGCTCCCGGGCCAGCAGCTCCTCCGTCAGGTGGAGGTCCAGTGCGGTGTGCATGTCGGCCGTCTCCGGCAGGTCGGGGTGGGTGCGCAGCACGCGCACCATGGACCAGTGGCCGTGAACGGCGCTGTGCCAGTCGAAGCAGCCGGAGAAGGCGGGGGTCGCCTCCGAGGGGGACACGAAGTCGGCGACGCTGTCGTAGACGTGGCTGGGCTTGTTGGGCCAGGGGCGATCCACGCAGTCGAGGGACAGGGCGATGAGCTCGGAGGCCAGCTCGGGCGTGAGGCCCTCCCACTCGGCGGCGAGAGGAGCGGGTGCGGCGGCCACCGCAGGCGCGGCAGGCGGGGGGCCCGGGGGTGGCGCTTCGGGGGAACAGGCCGCGAGGATCAAGGGAAGCAGCAGGCGCATGGGGTCCTCGGCGTGGGTTGAATCGCGAGCGCGCAATCGAGCATAGATCGCTGGTCTCGTTCGAGGGGCCTGGACGGCATCCAGAGCGGCACGGGTCTTGCTTCGTGGTCGGGTATGCCGGAGGCTCGTACCATGCGTCGTGCGCTGCTCGTCTTCGCCGGAATCGTCACCGCCACCGTGGTGGCGCTGTTCCTCGTGCCCGCCCTGCGTGACCGCTGGCGGCCGTGGGGGCCCGCCTGGGTGCAGGGCATCGACGTGTCCCACCACCAAGGCGCCATCGACTGGCAGGCCGTGGCCGACGACGGCGTGCGCTTCGCCTGGATCAAGTCCACGGAGGGCGGCGACTGGGTGGACACGCGCTTCGCCGAGAACTGGGAGGGTGCCGGGAGCGCTGGCATCCCCCGCGGCGCCTACCACTTCTTCACCTTCTGCCGTCCCGGCGCCGAGCAGGCAGCCAACTTCCTCGAGGTGGTGCCCGTGGCCGAGGCGGTGCTACCCCCGGTGGTGGACCTCGAGTACGGCGGTAACTGCTCCAGGCGACCCGACACCGGAGAGCTGGGGGCGGAGCTCGAGGCCTTCATGCAGGCGGTCGAGGCTGCCAGCGGCCAGCGCCCGATGATCTACGTCACCGGCGAGCTGGTGCGGGACCACCTGCCGTTGCTCGTCGGCGAGCGCCTGTGGATCCGCGCCATTCATCACCCCTTGGGCATGGAGGCTCCCCTGCCCGCGGCGGTCTGGCAGTACTCCAACATCGGGCGCGTGGACGGCATCGAAGGGCGGGTGGACCGCAACGCCTGTCGGGTGGAGAGCTGTCCGTGGTAGGCGTGGCTTGGTGCTGGCGGGGTAAACCCCGCCCCTATATTCGTCATTCGACGGATAGCTCCAGCAGCGCCAGGTAGGCGTAGCTGCCCTCGTCCACGGCCAGGTCGATGAAGAGCTGGCCCCAGGCGTCGGGCTCGAGGTTGGCCAGCTCCACCACGGTGTCGTCGTTGCTGGTGCCGCTGCCGGCTCCCGAACCAGAGGTCTGCAGCTGCGCTTCGGCCGTGGTGGCGCCGGTGACCGTGTAGGTGGTGACCCGACGCTCGTCCTCTTCGCGGGCGGCGAACAGCCGCAGGGTGTAGCGTCCGGCGGGGTCGAGTTCCCGCAGGAACAGGCCCCCGGTGGTGTCGTCGCCGTCGGCGTAGACGTAGTCGCCGGTGGCGCTGCCCACCGCCAGGTCTCCCAGCAGGTCGGGATCGGGCCACAGCAGGCCGCCGTTTTGACGGCCATTGACCCCGAAGCCCCCGGCGATGATCAGGTCGATGCTCGTAGCAGCTCCGCCCGTGTCCACCAGGTCGTCGAGGTGCTCGCCGGGAAGCACGTGCCCACCGCCGTCGATGGGGTGCCAGTTGTTCCAGTGCTGCCCCTGCCAGTCCGGCGAGGGGGTGTGCTCGCCGTCCTCGTGGTTGGATGGGCCCAGGTCCACCAGGATGCGGGTGCCCGAAGCCAGCGCCGGGCCGCCGCCCGTGGGTGCGGGATCGGTGGCGCTTTCCACCACCGGGCGCAGCACCGAGTTCCACAACGCGTACCCGGACTCGCTCAGGTGAAGCTGGTCGGTCGCGAACAAGGAGCTGTCCGGGGGGGAGCCGGTGGCCAGGAAGGCCGACGGGATGTCGGCGTAGAAAACGCCATCGTCGACTTCGGCCACGGCCTCCACCGCGGCGTTGACCTCGGCGGCCTGCTCCCAGCCGTCCCAGCGGGAAGGGGTGGGGGTGATGCCCACCCAGATCACGGGCCGGTCGCTCCCCAGTTCCTCGCTCACCCTCTGGCGAAAACAGCGGAAGCGCTCCACGACGACCCCGGGGACGACCCCGGCCGCCACGTCGTTGGTGCCGGCGAAGACCGCCACTGCCCGCGGATCGTGGCGTGTGACCAGGTCGTGGGTGCGCTGGGCCACCTCGCCCAGCTGCGCGCCGCCGAAGCCGCGCTGGAGGGGAACCCGATCCTGGTAGGCGAGGGCGAAGCCGTCCCAGCGCCGTACCGATGACGAGCCCACGAACACCAGGGGATCCTCGGGCCAGGGCGCCGCATCGTCCTGGGTCAGCCATGTGGCGATGGTGTCCTCGTAGGCCGGCGCGAAGGCGTCGGACTCGCCACAGTGGTCCATGTCGCTGTCCCCGTCGGTGTCTGCATCGCCGCTGTCCGGGGGCGGCGGACCCTTGCCGGTATCGGAGGGCCCGGGGCAGCCGATTATCAGGATCAGGGGGAGGAGGAGCGTGCGCATGGAGACCTCGGCGGCGGAGGATAGCGCTGCTACCGGGCCGTCGCTACAGCCCGCCACCCCAGGCGATGTAGACCTTGCCGCTCGTCTCTCCGTGTCCGGGCGCGCCGATGGCCAGGTCTGCCCGACCGTCGCCGTCGAAGTCGCCGGCGGCGATGCTGTGGCCGAAGCCATCGGGCACCGAGCAACTCTCCGAGTCGCAGCTGGGCTCGTGGAGACCGATCAGGGTGACGTCGGCATCCGCTTCCCCGTACTCGCCTTCGTCCAGCGGGCCGCGGAAGACCGAGACCCAACCACCGGCGCTGGACCAGGCCAGGTCATCGTGCCCGTCGCCGTCGAAGTCGGACAGCAGCGCGCTGTCGTCGTCGTGACCGGGCAGCTCCGAGCCAAAGCTGAAGCTCGGGGCGAACAGGTCGGTCTCGGTGATGGGCACCACCACCAGGTGCCGCAGGCCCTCGCGCAAGCCCGTCATCAGGATGTCGTCGGCACCGTTGTCGGTGATGTCCCCGTCCACCACAGCGTCGTAGCTGCTGTCGAGCTCCTGGTCGTACCAGCCATCGTCGAAGTCGTAGCCCAGCATACGCTCGCGCTCGCAGGGATCGTCACCGTCCTCGTGCACCACCAGGCTGGTGCTGCCGCCGTCTTCCCAGCCGCGGGAGTAGGCGCTGCGCACCATGTTCGAGGCGCCGGTGCCTCGGACATCACCGGCTTCGATGAAGCGCGACACCCCGGTGGAGTACCAGAAGAGATCCCGGGCGAAGTCGCACTCGATCGCGTGGGCGTAGATCTCGTCTGCCAGCGGTCCGCGCAGCAGGCCGCCGTTGGTGCACAGATCGGGCTGGTCGTCGCCGTCCGCATCGCATGGGGCGTGGTCCCGCACCCCCGGCATGGGGTCGACCATGGCCACGGCGTCTTCGCGGGCCACCTCGCCGTCGAAGGGGCCCGTCCAGAGCAGGAAGACCTGGCTGTCGGGGTCGTAGCCCGGATCCTCATCGGGCCAGCGATCCGCCAGCAGCAGGATGTCCTGGCTGCCGTCGCCGTTCAGATCCCCGGGGAACGCCATGCCGCGCTGCGGGGCGTACGATCCGCTCGACAGGGCCTCGCTGCTCGCCGTGAACCAGGCGGACGCCGCATCTCCGAGAGCTCCGCCCTGGGCGGGCACGGTCAGCAGCCAGGCCGTGGCGCATGTCTCGCTGCCATCGCAGGAGGCCGCGTCGTTCCACTCGGCCACCAGCAGCTCGTCCATCCCGTCGCCGTCGAGATCGCCAGCGGAGAGGCCCACGCCGGCGCCGCCGCCCGCGCGTCCCTCGAGCACGGGGCCGTCCACAGAAACCCACGGATACTCTCGAAGCCCGTCCTGGCTATCGTCGGGCTCGACGCCGCAATCACAGGCGGCCAGGGGCAGGAGCCACGCCCACCTCATCGCGCACCGCCATGGTAGACCGCCAGCCTGGACGCTCCGGCTGCCACCAGGTCGCGGTAGCTGTCGCCATTCAGGTCTCCGGCAACGAGCACGGCGCGACCGAGTCGCTCGCCGGGTTCACCGGCCAGGACCGTCAGGCCGTGGGCACCCACACCGTCGGGGCCGCCCCAGAAGATGTGAACCTGACCACGGGCTTCGTCGCCGCCCGGCGCGCCCACCACCAGCTCCGCGTAGCCGTCGCCGTTCAGGTCGCCCAGGCTCATGGAGGCGCCGAAGCCCGTGGTGCTGCCCTTCAGGTCGTAGGTGTCGCCGCCGGGCTCGGTTCCCACACTCGAGGGGAGCACACGGGCCTGCAGGGCCTTCTCGTCCAGGGCGACCAGCTCAGGGACGCCGTCGCCGTCGAGGTCCTCGCCAGCAGCCAGGTCGAAGTCGTAGGTGGGATCCTGGCCGTAGTTGAGCTCGACCAACCTGGCTTCGTCCTGCAGGCCCTGGGCGGCGCCGAGGTGAATGGTCGCCTGTTGTTCGATGAGTGCGGCCACATCGTCCCGTCCGTCGCCGTCCACGTCGCCGGCGGCGAGCAGGCGGGTCGGTGCGTCCTGGTCCGCGCCGTGGTGCTGGGGGCTTCCCGGGCCATCGGCCGAGCCGAGGTGGAGCAACAAGCCCTGGCCCTGGGTGGCGATGACCACGTCGTCGTAGCCATCGGCGTTCACGTCTCCGGGGCTGCAGGCCGTGGCGCCAGGCTGCTGGGTGGCGTGGGCCTCCAGGGGTTGTGGCTGCTCGGTGTCGAGGCCGTCTGGCCCGCCCGACAGCCGCTGCCAGGCCCGGGTGACGTCTCGATAGAGCAGGTCTCCGTAGCCGTCGCCGTCCAGATCGCCGGCCGCGGGGATGGTCTCGGCGGCTTGCACCTGGTTGCCCCATGAGACCGTGCCCTCCGCGCTGCCGTGGAAGATCCAGAGCCGATCCTCGACGGTCGCCACCAGGTCGCTGTAGCCGTCGGCGTTCAGATCACCTGCGTCTACGAGTTGGCTGGCGTCGTGCAGTCCGGTCAGTGGATGGACCGTGTCGGGCTCCCGTCGATCCCAGAACTCGTGGGCCTGGGCCTGTCCGACTACGAATCCGATGAACACGATGACACAGCATGTTGCGTGTGCGCGCATGGTTCTCCTCCCGGCGCCCGCAGGGTAGCATGGGCTCTCCTCACCCGCGGAGTCTCTCATGCTGCCCTCCCTCGCCCTCGCCCTGCTCCTCGCTGGCCCCGTTCATGCAGATCCCGCCGCCGAGCCTACTCCCGACGCCGCCCCCGATCCCATGGTCGAGAAGGCCTTCCTGCTCGTGGCCGCCAGCAAGGACTGGGACACCGCTCGCAGCACGGCCAGCCAGGCGGCTCAGGCCCTGGCCCTGGAGATCAAGGTCGAGGTCGAACCCCACGCCACCGAGGGCCTGACCTTCGACGCCAAGACCTGCACCGAGAGCGGCTTCGAGCATCCCTGCTACGTGGCCCGTGGCCGCCACGACGACGGCGAGTACGTCAGCGTGGAGTGGTCTACCGCCTACGAGGGCTTCACCCCCGGCCTGTACATCGTGGTGGTGGCGTCAGGGCTCGAGGCTGACGTGGAGAAGCACCTGAGCGCGGCGCGCGAGGCCTACGGCGACGCCTACATCAAGAAGGCGAAGGTGTACATGGGGTGTATGCACTGAGGCGGGCGGGGTCTACGCCCGACGGTGGAACCACGCATAGGCTGCCAGAGTTCCCAGCCAGCACCCGCTGCCGACTGTGGACAGCGCCAGCGCGCCCAGGTCGCCCTGGGTCCAGACGAACAGGGGGATCACCGACGCGAACAGCCCGCTGGCGAGCAGCCCGATCCCCAGCACCAGGGCCGGGAGTGGGCGCCGCAGGTCCCGCGGCTTGCGCCGGCCGAAGCCGGTGAGGCGGTATGGAGAGGTGGTGAAGGCCACGATGGCTACGATCAGCACCCCCGGGACGACCAGCAGCAGGCCCAGCCAGGTGATCACGGTGAAGGCTGCGTAGGCCAACACCAGGCGCGCCCAGGCCATGCCGGGACCCAGGAGGCTCTCTCGGCGCGGCGCGAGGGCCAGCATGACCAGCAGCAGAAACAGGGACTCGAGCACGACCTCGCCAGGGAGCGTCAGCAGCTCACTCAGTAGCTGGGAGGCCAGCCCGACCTCGGCCTCGACCCAGGTGGTGGCGTGGTTGTGTGTCGTCACGTAGGCGATGGCCAGCTGGGCCACGCCCGCCCGGTACAGGGCGAGCAGTACCGAACCCGCGATACCCGCGCCGAGCACCAGCGACCAGCTGGGCCGCCACTGCTCCTGGGGGGCAGGCCTCGACACCGTCAGAGCGCCAGCGTCCGCAGATACGCCCGATTCCTGCGCGCCGACTCGAAGGGTGAGCCCATGCCGGGCAGCACGTCCTGCTCCACGATGATCCAGCCGCCGTAGCCTTCGCCTCGCAGCCAAGCGGTGATGGCGCCGAAGTCCACGGCCCCCTGGCCCAGCTCGCAGAACACACCCCGGCGCACCGCCTCGAAGTAGTCCCAGCCCTCGGCTGCGGCGCGACGCCCGACCTCGGGATCGAAGTCCTTGTAGTGGATGTGCCAGGCGCGATCCCCGAAGCGCTCCAGCGCTTCCATCGGATCGCCGCCGCCAAAGGCGTAGTGGCCCATGTCGAGGCACAGCCCGAGGAGCTCGGGGCTGGTGCGTTCCATCAGCGCGGCCACCTCGGCGGGGGTCTCCACGAAGCCGGCGCAGTGGTGGTGGAACACCGTGCGCAGGTCGGTGGCTTCGCACACGGCCTTGGCCACCGCCTCGGCGCCCCGGGCGAAGACCTTCCACTGGGAGTCGGAGAGCCCGTGCTCCGGCAGCACGCGACCGGCGTGCTGCACCCGCTCGGGCACCGAGCCGTTGTCATCGGCCAGCACGATGAAGGCCTCGTCGTTGAGCGCGGCCAGCAGCCGCGCGACCTTCAAAGCCTCGCCCACTCCGCCCTCGTGGGCCCCCGGGTCCGCCAGCCGCACCGGCACGAACGCGCCCACCAGCTCGAGGTTGTGCAGGCCCAGCAGGGCGCGCAGATCACCGGGCTCGGTGGGCATGAAGCCCCAGTCGCCCAGCTCGGTGCCCTCGAAGCCAGCGCTGTCCATCTCCCACAGCACCTGGTCGGCGCCCTGGGCTTCACCGTCGAGGTCGAACTCCAGCACGCCCCAGGAGCAAGGGGCGTTGCCTACGCGGATGCGCTGGCCGCGGCGGCGGACCGGGGGCTTGCGGCAGCAGCAGGGGGTGGGGACGTCGCTCATTACTCCTCCCGGGGATCCAGGGCGTGCAGGTGGCGCTCGTTGACGAGGTTGGCCTCGAACTCGGCCCGGGCGGCCTGCACCTCGGGCATGGTGCTGACTTCGGCTACGGGGACGTCCCACCAGGACTCGAAGCCGGGCACGCGGGATTCCCGATCGCACTCCACCACGACGACGGAGGGCCCGTGGAAGGCGGCGGACTCGGTGATGGCGTCCTGCAGCTCCGCCAGGGTCTGGGGCTGGGAGACCAGGGCACCGAGGGCGCGGGCATGGGCGGCGTAGTCCACCGGCAGCAGCTCTTCTCCCAGGCTCTCGCCGTCGCGCAGGCGGAAGCGGGTGCCGAAGCCGTCGCTGCCCAGCCCTTCGCTCAGGCCGCCGATGCTGCCGAAGCCGTGGTTGTCGATGAGCAGCAGGTTGAGGTTCAGGCCTTCCTGGACCGCGGTGGCGAGGTCACCGGACATCATCAGGTAGGTGCCGTCGCCCACCAGCACCCAGACGCCGCGATCCGGCGCGGCCAGCTTGACCCCGATGCCGGCTCCGATCTCGTAGCCCATGCACGAGTAGCCGTACTCGATGTGGTAGCTCTTGGGATCGCTGGCCATCCACAGCTTGTGCAGGTCGCCGGGGGCGGAGCCGGCGGCGTTGATGATCACGTCGCGCGGCTCCATGGCGTTGTTCAGTGCGCCCAGCACTTCGGCCTGGGGCACGGGCTTGGCGCCGGTGGGCCGCACCAGGCCCTCGCGGATCTCGAGCCAGGCGTCCCGCTCGTCGGCGACCTCGTCGGCGTAGGCCTGGTCCACTTTCTCATCCAGCATGAAGCCCAGCTCGTCGAGGGTGGCCCGGGCGTCTCCCACCACCATCAGCCCGCCGTGCTTGGCGGCGTCGAAGTCGGTGATGTTGAGGTTGACGAAGCGCACCTGCGGGTGCTGGAAGGCGGTCTTCGAGGCGGTGGTGAAGTCGGACCAGCGGGTGCCGACGCCGATGACCACGTCGGCCTTGGCGGCGATGCGGTTGGCGGCCTGGGTGCCCGTGGCCCCCACCGCGCCCAGGCAGAGGGGGTGGCTGTCGGGGATGGCGCCCTTGCCGGCCTGGGTGACGCAGACGGGGATGCCGGTGGCCTCTGCCAGCTCGATCAGCTGGTTGTTGGCGCCACTGTAGGTGACCCCGCCGCCGGCGACGATCAGCGGGCGCTCGGCCTGGAAGATCATGCGCGTGGCCCGGGCCACGGCCGTGACATCGGGCCGCGGGCGTGGCACCCGCCAGACCCGCTTGGCGAAGAAGCCCACCGGCCAGTCCCAGGCCTCGGCCTGCACGTCCTGGGGCAGGGCGATGGTGACCGCGCCGGTATCGGAGGGACTGGTGAGCACCCGCAGAGCCTCGGGCAGCGCATAGAGCAGTTGATCGGGCCGGTTGATGCGATCCCAGTAGCGGCTCACGGGCCGGAAGCAGTCGTTGACGCTCACATCCTGGGAGGCTGCCGACTCGAGCTGCTGGAGCACCGGGGCGACGTTGCGGCGGGCGAAGATGTCGCCCGGCAGCAGCAGCACGGGCAGGCGGTTGATGGTGGCCAGGGCGGCGCCGGTGACCATGTTGGTGGCGCCCGGCCCGATGCTCGAGGTGCAGGCCATGCAGCCCAGCCGGTTCTTCATGCGGGCGTAGGCGGCGGCGGCGTGGACCCCGGCCTGCTCGTTGCGTACCGGGAGGTAGGGCAGCTCGGGGAACTCCTGCAGTGCCTGACCCAGCCCGGCCACGTTGCCGTGGCCGAAGATGCCGAACATGCCGGCGAAGAAGCGCTGCTCGCGCCCATCGCGCTCGACGTGCTGGGCCACCAGGTAGCGCACGAGGGCCTGCGCGGTGGTGAGGCGGATCGTGGACATTGTGGCTCCCGAAAGAAATGTAGGGGAGGGGTTTATCCCCTCCCGAAACCACGGGCGCCGTTCGGGCGGGGATCAACCCCGCCCCTACATGGACTCGGGGAGTGACGATCGACTATCGCCTTCATCCGGACGGCATCTGTTCCAACGGCCGCCCCCACAGCCGCATCGCCCCGGTCACCAGCGCGATCTGTAGCAGCAGGGCCAGGACGACACTGCCGTACCAGCCCGTGAAGCCCGCCCCCACGAAGCCCACCAGTGCCGAGAACCCGGTGAGCAGGGCGTAGCCCAGCTGGGTGTTGACGTGGCTGGCGTGGTCGCAGCCGGTGGCCATGGACGACAGCACGGTGGTGTCCGACACCGGCGAGCAGTGATCGCCGAAGATGCCGCCGGAGAGCACGGCGGCCACGGCGATGGGCATGGGAGCCCCGGTCTGGGCTGCCACGGGGATGGCCACCGGCAGCAGCAGGGCGAAGGTACCCCACGATGAGCCCGTGCTGAGGGCGAACAGGCCGCCGGCCAAGAAGAGCAGGGCGGGCAGGGTGCCCACTGGCAGTGCGCGATCGAAGAGTGCAGCCACGGTGTTGCCCGTGCCGATGGTCTCGCAGACATCACCCAGGGACCAGGCCAGCAGCAGGATGGCCACGATGCGCAGCATGGGCACCGTGCCTCGCAGGAAGGTGGCGCCCGAGCGTGCCCAGCCGAAGCGGCCCGCCCGCACCAGCAGGGTAGCGGCCACCAGGGTACCGGCGCCGTAGGCGGCCAGCAGTGACCAGCGCACCTGGGCTCCGGGGAGGGTACCCAGGCGGGTGGCGAAGATGGTGAACATCACGGCCAGGACCGCCATCACCGTGGCCAGCGGACCCAGCACCACGCGGGCTCCGACCTCGATGTGCTCGACCTCCATCTCCTGCGCAGCCTCGGGGCGCTTCAGGTAGCGTGCCTGGACCCGGGCCATGGGGCCATACTCCCGGCCGATCACCGCCATCAGCGGTACCGTGGCCAACGCCAGCAGAGGGTAGATCTGGAAGGGCAGGGCCTGCATCAGGACCGTCAGCGGTGGGGTCTCCACCCCTGCGGGCTCGAAGCCCTGCTCCAGCAGGCTCATGATGTAGACCCCCCAGCTGATGAAGGGGATCAGCACGCAGACCGGTGCCGAGGTGGAGTCCACGATGAAGGCCAGCTTCTCGCGGCAGATGCGCACGCTGGCGAAGATGGGCCGGAACATGGGGCCCAGGATCAGGGCGTTGCCGGAGTCGGTGAAGAAGATGGCCAGGCCGGTGATCCAGGCGGAGAGCTGGGCCCGAGCCGGGGTGTCCACCACCCGCGCGATGCGCCTGGCGAAGGCTGCCATGCCCCCCGAGCGCTCCAGCAGCGCCACGAAGCCCCCGATCACCAGGATGATCACCGCCACCTCGCGGTGGGAGGCCTCCCGAAGCTGACCACCCACACCGACGATCAGCTCCCCGCTCCCCACCAGCGGGTCCATGCCCGCGGCCAGCAGGAAGCCGAGCACCACCCCGAGGCCCAGGGACACCAGAACGTTGCGCGTCAGCACAGCCAGCACGAGCGCCAGCAGCGGGGGGGCGAGGGAGAGTGCGGAGGGTTGGAGCAAGCGTCGACGGCTTTCGATGAGTGGGCAGTCAGCAGTCAGCTATCAGCTCAGCCAAGCATCCAGGCGTGTTCTGCAGTGAACTCCGGCACCGTGTAGGGCTCGTCGTCGAGATGGCGGATGGCCCAGATGTAGTACATCGCGTAGCCCGGGGCGGCGCATTGGCTGTGGTCGCGGTTGTCGAGGATCTTGATGGTGTCGTACTGGCGGATCTTGAGGACCGTATCGCCCAGCTCGCCGTGGCCGTAGCCCTGGGGTTTGTCGAAGCGGTAGTGGTAGATCTCGGGCTGGGGGTGGTGGTGGGGCGGGTAGCTGGACCAGCGCCCAGGGAAGTTGACCACCTCGCCCAGCACCAGCTTGCACTGGGGCCGGTTGCGGACGTCGAAGATGGTGCGGACGATGCGGTAGGCGGTGTCGTTCAGCTGGCCCTTTCCGCGGTGCTCGTTCTCGAGCATGTTGTCGCCGTCGAACAGCACGGCCTCGAAGCCCGCATCGTTCTCCACGCCCACATAGGCCAGCTCCACATCGGACAGCGCCTCGATCTCGATGGGAAAGCCCTTGGGGTAGTGCAGGCAGACGGGATCGTCGTCGAAGAGTGATTCGCGGCTGACCACCGCCCGGCCTTCGGGCTCGGGGAGCACGAAGGTGAGCTCACCCTTGATGAGCAACAGCGCCCCCTCGCGCACCGCGTGGGCGCGGAGGATGCGACCGGCGGGCAAGCGCAGGATGCCCAGCTCCATGCCCGTGTCGGCGTTGTTCTCGCCGATGCGGGTGATGTCGGTGTAGGCGTCGGCGGGAAAGCCGTCGGGGTGGCGGATGAGATGGGGGTGCATGGGAGCTCCGTGGCCTTGCACCCCTCATCCTATCCTTCCAGGGGCGACCCGGTGATCATCCTGTTCTGAGGGGTGATGTCGGCGGGGATGGTGGCGCAGCGCACCTGGAAGCCTGCGGCCCGCAGCCGCGCCACCCGGGTGGCATCCACTGCCACCGGGCCCGGCATCCAGGCGTCCAGCCCCGCGGTGTCGCAGGCCCGCAGGTCGTGGCAGCAGGGCAGCACCGCCACCCGGCAGCGCGCCTCGATGGCCTTGTCCAGCACCCGGTCGGTCAGGGTGCCGCAGGCGTGGACCGAGGCCAGCAGGGCCGCGGGCGGCACGACCACGTCCTCGAGCTTCCCGGTGAGGTAGCGCACCCGCCCCTCGAGCCTGGGCCAACGGGCCTCGAGGACCCCCAGCACCTTGCGGAAGGAGGGGGGCTCGTCGAGATCGACGCACAGCGCCCAGGGGGTGCTGTCGTCCATCAGGATCAGGATCGCAGACAGCAGCCCATGGCCCGCGGCCAGCTCCACCACCGGGCCTCCGCGCATCCTGCGCCGCACCCTGCGCGCGACCTCCCAGGCCTCGAACAGCTCCTTGCGGGGCAGGCAGTCCGCCTCGCACACTGCCCGCGCGATGTGGGCGAAGAGGGAGTCGCCTTCCACCAAGCGCGCGTGGCGTGGCTTCAGGGTGGCCCGGGACGAGCGCACCAAGGGCAGGCGGTCGTCGGTGTCGGTGCCCACGGGGGTGCCTAGGACTTCACGTCGGGGTTGGGCAGCATGAAGTCGCGGATCACACCTTGCAGGTCGTGGTAGCTCTGCACGAAGCCCCGCAGGGTGCGCACGGCGGCGCCGTAGGTGTCGAACTCGGGGATGCTCATGCCGTCGGGCTCGTAGGCGCGGCGGAAGTCGGGGAAGACCTCGAGCAGCCGCTCCACGATGGCGGGATCCACCGGGCGGGAGAAGCGCTCCACCACCGCGATGTCGCTGGCCTCGAAGCGTCTCTGCCAGCCGTAGGGGATGGTGAGGATGACGTCGCCGCCGATCAGCTCGGACCAGTGCATGTGGTGGCGGTAGGCCGCGGCCAGCAGGCGGGTGCGGTAGCCTCGCTCCCGGTAGATGCGGTCGGCCTTCTTGATCACGGCGATCCCGGCCCAGTCGAGCAGTCCCGGCTTCACAGAGAGGCCGTCGCGGCCTCGGAGGACCTTCAGCCAGTCGTCGGTGCGGCCCACCATGATGGTGCAGACCGGCACGACCAGGTCGTTGGAGAGGCCCTCGGCCGTGCGGCGGTCCAGGGCGCGCTCCACCGCTGCGGCCACGGCCAGGGCCTGGGGCACGGTGAAGCTGACCGTGGCGTTGATGCTGACTCCCCGGTAGGTCGCCTCCTCGATGGCGGCGATGCCGGCGGAGGTGGCCGGGATCTTGACCTGCATGTTGGGGGCCAGCTTGCTCAGGCGCTCGGCGTGGTCGGCCATGGCGCCGGCGTGGCGGTACAGCACCGGGTTGGTCTGGGCGGACAGGCGACCCTTGCGGCCCTGGCTGGCCTCGAAGGCCGGCATGAGCTGCTCGGCGCCGTCCTTGGCCATCTCTTCCACCAAGCGCCAGGTGAGCCGGGCTTCGTCCCAGCTGGGGTTGCCCTGCACCATGGCCACGATCCGCTTCTCCCAGCGAGGCAGCTCCTTGCGCAGCACGTTGAGCACGATGGTGGGGTTGGTGGTGGCGCCCACCGCCCCGTTGTCGATGGCGTACTCCAGCTCGGCGATGGAGCAAGAGTCGTTCCAGAAGTCGGTGGGGAAGCGGCTGACGGTCTCGTGGAGCTTGCCCTTGTACTGCATGGTCTCTCCGTGGTGACGCATCGTCGATTCTGCGGTGTAACAGTGTATGTTCGATAGCACCGTACCCCTGGACTGCCGGAGACCCCATGAGCTTGGCCCGACTGCTTCCGATCCTCGTCTTCACCACCCTGACCGCCTGCTTCGACGGCGGCGACTGCGCCGCTGGGGACGAGGACTGCAACTGCACTGGTGCCGGCGTCTGCACCTGGGACTGCCCCGATGGCGGCTGCGACTTCGAGGCCTCCAATCAGGGAGCGGCCACCTTCTCCTGCGACGGAGGAGACTGCGACCTGCTGATGAGCGGCCAGGGCGCGGTGTTCTTCGACTGCGCGGGCGGCGGCTGCTACGTCGAGGTCACCGGCCAGGGCGGCCTGGAGCTGACCTGTGCGGGCGGCGACTGCGTCGTGGACTGCAACGGCACCGGCGAGTGCCGGATCCTCGAGTGCTCCGACTGCGAGTGCAACACCACCCTCACGGGCATCTGCACGGTCGACGGCTCGGTCGAGATCTAGTCCCCCGCCGTGGGCAGCAGCACGATCAGGCTGCTCTCGTCGCGCTCGTAGAGCACCATGTGCCCCGGGCCGGAGTGCTCGATCAGGGGGAACCATGGTTCCTCTGCGAAGCCCGCTTGGGTCATGGCCATGGCCGGCGGGTAGAGGTCCAGCTCCAGGTAGGCGTGGCCGCCCGGCACCTCCGACAGGGCGGTGGCGTAGCTGTAGACGGCCAGGGCCGGCCGGGGATGCAGGTCGTTGTGGACCGCGCCGCCGTAGAGGATCACCCGGGCGTCGGGGGTCTCGAGGCCCTGGACCGCCAGCTCCCCCAGCTCGCGGGTCATCACGACGAGCAGCTGCTCGTGGTCGATGGCGGCGTCGGCACCCACGATCACGTCGTAGTCGTCGCAGGACAGCTCCAGGGCGTGGGGGGTGACCCCCAGCTCTCGGGCCACCCGGGCCAGGCGCACGATGTCGTCCTCGACCACCTCGGGGCGCTGGGTGGCCTCGGGCAGCTCCTCGACGACCACCTGCTCCTGCTCGCCGCACCCGCCCTCGAACACCCAGGTCTCAATGACCAGGTCGGTGGTGGTGGGCGCCAGCAGGGGCAGCAGCTCGTCGGTGAACCAGCGGATGGCGGTGGGCCCCTGGGGGCCGTCCACCACCTGGTGCAGCTCACCCACACCCAGCAGGCGGGGTTGGCGTTGGCCGATGATCCGCACCAGCTGGGCGGCGCTGTCGAGGCGCTGGTGGGGAGGGGGTGGAGGTGGGGGTGGGGGCCCGCGATCCTCGACGATTGGCTGTCCCACGCCCTCGGGTCCATCGTTGCAGCCCATCGCCAACGCAAGCAGAATCCACATCATTGGGTCACCTCCGCACGCCAGCGCCGCTCGATGTCCCGGATGCGATCATCGGTCAGGGGCACCGTGCGCTCGCGGTGGTGCAGCTTGCCTTCACGGGTGTACAGCACCGGCTCGAGCTCGCCCATGTAGCCGGGGGGCGGCTCGCGATCGTGGGCCATCACCCGGCCGCGGTCGTGGGTCATGGGCGTGCGTGCCACCACCCAGTCGTTCAAGCCCAGGATGTCGATGATGGCGGCGCGGGGGTAGACCCAGCCCAGCACACCCACCGTGGGGGAGCTGATCACGGGGTTGTCGATCCCGGCGAAGGCCTGGGAACCCTCCGTGCGGTCGGGGAGGGTCTCCTCCTGGAACCGGTGGAAGACCATGTGCTCCTGGCGCCGGATGCAGACGTAGTGGTCCACCATCCACCGCTGCAGGCCGTCCCAGCTCCTGGCGTAGGTTCCCAGAGGGCCCGGCAGCTTGGGCGCGAGGGGCACCACCAGCATGTGGGTCTGGCCGCGGGTGGTGAAGCCCCGGCTGTGCCACCACAGGCTCCAGGGCAGCAGGTTGGTGCCTGCCAACAACAGCGCCCCCGCCACCAGCGTGGACCACCAGCGCAGCTCGAGGCGCACCACGGCCCAGGCGGCACCCAGGGCCAGCAGGGGCACGGTGTGTGCCAGCACCCGGTACTCGAAGTGGTCGCCCCCCACCACCAGGATGTAGTAGCCGACATGGGCGGCCACGGCGCCCAGGGCCACCGCCCACAGCCAGCGGCGGAGGCTGCCCTCTCCCTTCGCTCCGGCGATGGGACCGGCGCTCCAGAGGCGGCGGAGGGGTACCGCCAGCAGCAGGGGGATCCAGAGCCAGAGCGCGTACTCGAGCACGAAGGACAGCAGGTAGCGCCAGCCCGCGGTGGGCCAGGGCTCCACCACCTTGGCGTAGTAGGTGTTGGGGAGCCACTCTCCGTAGCTGGCATGGCGCCACAGCAGGTGGGCGGGGATGATCAGGAGCGGCAGCAGCCCCACCAGGTCTGCCCGCAGGCCTCGCGCTCCGCGGCGACCCGCCCACAGCAGCACCAGGGGTATCCCCAGGGTGACCCCGGCGAAGAGCAGCCCGTCGGGACGGCAGAGCTCCAGCAGGGCGGCCAGCAGGGCCACCACGCCCAGCCAGCCCCGTCGTCCGGCCACGGCGGGCAGCGCCAGCACCCAGGCCAGCACCAGCAGGTCGAACAGGGCGGTCTCGAGCCCGGAGCTGGACCAGGTGAGGAAGCTGGTGTTGCTCACAAGCAGTGCCAAGGCCAGCCCGACCACCAGACCCGCGGGCGCCGCTCTCTTCCCGCTCCACCACAGCCGCTGCGCTGCGAAGGCGCACAGCAGCACCGAGCCGATGGAGCACAGCAGCGCCATGGGATTTGCGGCCCGCGGTGGCTCGACGCCGGTCAGGCTCCAGGCCTGGTCCAGCAGCCACACCCACAGGAAGCTGGTGTAGCCCTCCACCGGCAGGAAGGGTGGTGGGTTCCAGGTGTAGCCATGGCCAAGCTGACCGTTGCCGACGTAGCGGAACGCGATGAAGGCGTCGTCGGTGAGGAACCACAGCGCGCGCCAGCCCAGCAAGGCGCCCACCACCGCCACGACCGTGACGATGCAGAGCTGGAGCCAGGCGGTTCGAGACATTGGGAACCTCGTGGGGCAGGCCTCGCCACGAGCCTATCGCGGTGGCCCTGCAGCGCCCTTCGTCGCCTCCGGGTGGACCCGTGGTCCAGGGGATGGGATGATCCTGGGGATTCGATTCCTCTACAGCCAGGCCCCCCGAGTCCGATGAGGGCGGGGGCTCCCGCACCCACCCGCTGTACATGCTCCCGCTCCGCCTGCAAAGCCCCTGTCTCGTCTGCCCCGGAAGGCTCCTGGGGCTGCTGGTGATGCTGGTGGCGATGCTGGTGGCCGGCCCCGCCATCGCCCTCGATCCCTTCAAGCCCATCCACCGCTACGCCCACGCGACCTGGGATCGCGACAACGGCCTGCCCAGCACCTCGGTCCAGGCCCTGCTCCAGACCCGGGATGGCTACCTCTGGTTTGGTACCCAGGACGGCCTGGTGCGCTTCGACGGGCACGAGTTCGAGGTCTTCGACAGCCGCAGTACCCCTGCCATCGCCAACAACCACGTCCAGGCCCTGCTGGAGACCCGGGACGGCACCCTGTGGTTCAGCACCCTGGGTGGCGGCCTGGTGCGCTACCGTGACGAGAGCTTCGAGGCGCTCACCACCGAGCATGGGCTCTCCTCGGTGAACGTGCGCTCCCTGGTGGAGGATGACGACGGCGTACTGTGGGTCGGCACCGAGCTTGGCTTGGATCGTCTGCGCGACGGCCGGTTCGAGACCTGGGATCTCCGCGAGGCGCTGGGTGACAGCACCATCAAGGCCCTCCACGTCGATCAGCGAGGGCGGCTGTGGGTGGCGTCCCGCGATGGCGGTGCCTGCGTGTTTGTCGATGGAGCTTGCACTGAGCCAGAGCTGCCCGCGGGGGTTCGGCTCGAGCGGGTGCGGGACTTCCTCGAAGCCAAGGACGGCTCCTTCTGGATCGGCACCGAGGGCCATGGCCTGTTTCGCATCCGGGGTGAAGAGGTCACCCACTACACAACTCAGAGCAGGCGACGGAACGCCAGAAGGTAGCATGAGGGCGGAGAACCGGCCTC